>NZ_SRLV01000031.1:0-87157 GCF_006518205.1 Myxococcus sp. CA005
GCCCCACGGCCACCACCTTCGGCGTCCCCGGCCGCCCCCAGTCCGCGTCCAATCAGACGGCCATCCTGACGGGAGACCCGGCCCCCGCGCTGCTGGGCCGCCACGTCCTCGGCTACCCCAACGCGCCGCTGCGGGGGTTGATGGCGGACCGCTCCATCATCCGGCGGCTGGGCGCGGCGGGCCGCACCTCCACCTTCGCCAACGCCTATCCCGCCCCCTATCTGGACGCGCTGGAGGTCCCCCGCCGGCCCAGCACCTCCCCGCCGGAGTTCGTCCTGACCCCGGAGTCGCGCCGCAAGGTGAAGCCCTCCGCGTCCAAGCTGGCCTTCGCCGCGGGGGGCATCCCCCTGCGGACGCTCGATGACGCCCGCGCCGGGGACGGGCTCACCCACGACATCACCGGCGCCAGCGCCCGAGCCTACGGACTGCCCGCGCCAGCGCGCACGCCCGAGGAAGCCGCCGCTGTGTTCTGGGACATTGCGTCAGGCGCGGACTTCACCTTCTTCGAGCACTACCTGGCGGACGAGGCCGGCCACGCCCAGGACTGGACGGCCGCCCTGGCCGCGCTGGACGCGTTCGACGCCTTCACCCGCGCGTTGGTGGCCACGCGCCCCGTCGAGGCCCGGGTGCTCGTCTGTAGCGACCACGGCAACGTGGAAGACCTCTCCACTCGGGGACACACGCTTCACCCCGTGCCCGTGCTCTACTTCGGCCCACCCGCGCCTGAGGTGGAGTCCTTCTCCACCGTGGCCGATGTCGGACGCGCGGTGGTTCGCTGGTTGGGTGCGGAGTGAGTCAGGAGTCACCAGCAACAAGGTGCCGTCGCGGCAGTCCCGGCTGGGCAGGGGTGCTGCTCGGCCTGAGTCTGCTCACCGGCTGCTACGCCTCCCAGAGCGCCCGCGTGCTCGTCAGCAAGGGCACCGGCGCTGGCATCGACGTCGAATACCAACCGCGCGACACCGAAGCGGCCGTGCAGGTGAAGCTCGCCGTCGAACGCGCCATTCCCCGTCTCCAGCGCTGGGGCACCTTCGACGACACCGTCACCATCGTCGTTCACCCCAACCACGCGGCGCTGGAGCGCGCCGCCAACCGCCCGGGGCATGACTTCCTCCGCGCCTGGGCGCGCTACGAGCAAATCGAGCTGCAGAGCCCTCGGACCTGGACGGCCCGAGGCGCCAGCCAGAGCCAGGTGGACGAACTGCTGCTGCACGAGCTCACCCACAGCCTCATGTACCAGGTGGCCTCGGACCGGCTCGGCTGGACACGCAAGCGGATTCCCCTCTGGTTTCGCGAAGGCATGGCCTCCTACACCGCCGAACAGGGCTACCGCGTCTCCAGCCTGGACGACCTGGAGCACTACTGGCGCCAGCACCCCAACGCCGACCCCTTGTCGCAAGCCGACGCGCTCTACCAGTCCGAGAGCGGCATCGTGTATGGCGCCGCCCACCACGCCTTCACCTTCCTGGCGCGCCGCTATGGCGAGGACACCATCCGGAAGGTGCTGCGCGGCATGAGCCAGGGCCCGGACTTCGACAGCGCCTTCCAGCGCGCCGTGGGCGTCACCCAGGAGAGCTTCCTCCAGGACTTCCGCCGGTACGTGCGGCTGCGCGGCTTCAAGGGCGCCAGGCAGCTCCACCCGGCGCGCCCCCGGCCTGCGAACCCCATGCCTCTCGCACCCTCACCTGCCCCTCAGTAAGGCGCGGCTGGGGCACGGAGGCGCGCGGCTACGGCTTCGCCGCCGGGGACTCCAGCGCCGCCGGGCTGGTGAGAATCGGCGGGCGGTCCTTCCCCTCCATGGTGCGCTGGAGCTCCAACTCCTGCAGCAGCATGGCCGGCGCCACGGTGGACACCGGGACGTTGCCGCTCTCCGCGCCGCAGAAGCCGTTGAAGACGCCGGGCTTCTGCCCCGAGGCGAGGATGCGGTTCACCGCCGACAGCGGCGTGCCCACGATTTCCACGCCGCGCACCAGCGTCTCCTTCCCCGTCTTCACATCCACCCGGTACACCATGCGCGGCACGCCCTTGAAGGCCTGGTAACCGTAGCCGGACGTGTTGGTGTTGCCCCCGGTGATGTCGCGGATGATGAGGCCAAACGGCTTGCCCTGGCGCTTCGCCTCGGCAATCAGACGCTTCTTCAACTCCGCGTCGCTCACGCCGTTCGTGCTCTCCACCATCAGGTTCGCCATGCGCGCCACCGGCTTCAGGTTGCCCTGGCTGCGGCCGTGGCCGTTCGACTGGAGGAAGCCCTCCACCGGTCGGCGCCCCTGAAGGTAGTTGCGCAGCACGCCCTTCTCCACCAGCGTCACCCGCTGGCCGCGCACGCCCTCCTCGTCGAAGAGGTAGTAGCCGTTGAGCGGCTCGTTCTGGAGCACGCGCCGCGTCGGGTCGTCGTGGATGGAGATGAACGACGGCAGCACCTGCTTGCCCACCTGGCCCTTGAACGTCTTGCCCTCGTTGTCACCTTCCTGCCGGTCTCCCTCCAGCCGGTGCCCCACCGCTTCGTGGAAGAGCACCCCGGCCGCTTCTGGCGCAAGGATGGCGGGCCCCGTGTACGGGTCGATGGCGGGCGCGGCGCGCAGGGCCAGCAGCTCCTGGATGACGTCATCCGCCGCCTTGTTCAGGCGCGCCACGTCCGGCAGCTCCGCTTCGGCGGGCACATAGAAGTTGCGCGAGTTGTCCAGCAGTTGCCCGTCCGGCGCCCGGGTGACGGCGGAGACATGCAGGCCGTACAGCGTCTCCTCGGTGATGATGCGGCTGCCTTCCGAGGACACGAACAGCCGCGTCACCTTGTCCTTGGTGACGCGCACCTCCGAGTCGAACAGCTCCGGGTGCGCGTTGAAGCGCGCCGACACGTCGCGGGCGACCTTCACCCAGCGCTCGCGGTCGAACGGAGCCTCCACCGGCGGTTCCACGTGCTTCACCGGCTTCTCGCGCGTGAAGGACGGCGGACGCTTCGGGTCCTCCACCGCGTAGACGTCCTCGCCCTTCTTCTTCAGGTACTGGAACAGCGCGGACTTGTACTTCTCATCGGTGATGAGCCACAGCGAGGTGCGCAGCGCCAACGGCGAGTCGTCCAGCGGGCCTTCCTTGCGTGACACATAGCTGGTGCCCTTGGTCGAGAAGCTGAACTCCAACCCCTCCGCCACCGAGCTGTCGAAGTCGTAGTCACCGACGCGCACGTCGACGTACAGCTTCCGCTCACGGTAGCCGTCGTCCATGAACAGCGCCCCGTAGCGCGCGGAGATCGCGTGCTGCTCGTAGTCCTTGAGCTGGTAGCTCATGAAATACGGGGGTTCGTGGTTCTGCATCTTCAGCTGCTGGTGATTGCGCGCCAGCTCAGCGGACATCGCCTCGAGCAGCTTCACGCGCGCATCCGGCACGGGCGCCGCCGCCGTCAGCAGCGCCGAGAGTGCCAGCAGGGGAAACACGGTTCGAAGGAGGGATTGCACGGCCCCGACACTAGCCCATCCCTTCCACGATACGAGCAGCTCCACGCTCACGGATGCCGCGAAGGCGGAATCCGTGAACGAGGGGCCCCCCGCTCGGAGGGTCGGTTTCCGGGCGGGCGGCGAATGACTGTCAGGCCTTCGTCACTTTCTCACGACCCTTGCTGACACCCTTGGTGGCGTTGCGCGTGTCGACGACGACCTTCGCGCGGTCCACCAACATGGCGTAGTCGATGTCCGAGTGGTCCGTGAGGATGAGGACCGCGTCGTACTGGCCCAGCGTCTCCGGCTTCAGCGGCACGGACTTCATCTCCAAGTTGAAGCCGTGGCCCTTGTGCAGCTCGGGGACGTACGGGTCGTGGTACGACAGCTCGGCGCCCTTCTCCGCCAGCAGCGTCATGACGCGCAGCGATGGACTCTCACGCATGTCGTCGATGTCCTTTTTGTACGCCGCCCCCAGGCAGAGGACCTTCGCGCCGTTGAGCGTCTGCTTGTTCTTGTTCAGCGCCTCCATCGTGCGCTGCACCACGTAGTACGGCATCTGCCAGTTCACCTCGCCGGCCAGCTCGATGAACTTGGTGTGGAACTCGTACTCGCGCGCCTTCCACGTCAGGTAGAACGGGTCGATGGGGATGCAATGCCCACCGAGGCCCGGGCCTGGGTAGAAGGGCATGTAGCCGAAGGGCTTGGTGCTCGCGGCCTGGATGGCCTCCCACACGTCCACGCCCATGCGGTCGCAGAGCATCTTCATCTCGTTGACCATGGCGATGTTGACGCAGCGGAAGATGTTCTCCAGCAGCTTGGTCAGCTCCGCCACGCGGGTGGAGGACACCGGCACCACTTCCTTCAGCGCGCTGCCGTAGAGGGCCGCGGCCATCTCGGAGCATTCGGGTGAGTAGCCACCGACAATCTTCGGAATCGTCTTGGTGTTGAAGCTCTTGTTGCCCGGGTCCTCGCGCTCGGGGCTGAAGGCCAGGTAGAAGTCCTTGCCGGCCTTGAGGCCGTTCTTCTCCAGCAGCGGTTTGAGCACCTCCTCTGTCGTCCCCGGGTACGTGGTGGACTCCAGGATGAAGAGCTGTCCAGGACGCACGTGCGGCGCGAGCGCCTCACCCGTCTGGATGATGTAGCTCATGTCCGGCTCACGCGACGCCGTGAGCGGCGTGGGCACGCAGATGATGACGCAGTCCATATCCTTCGCCTTGGCGAAGTCCGTGGTGGCCTTCAGCTTGCCCGACTTGCTCAGCTCCGCCAGCGGAGCGCCGGGGATGTGCTTGATGTAGCTCTCCCCCTTCTCGATTTTGTCGATCTTCCGCTTGTCGACGTCGAGCCCCATGACGGGGAAGCCCGCCTCCGCGAACGCCATCCCTAGCGGAAGACCGACATAGCCAAGCCCGACCACACCCACCCTCGCGTCCCGCTTCTTGATGCGATCCAGAAGCGGGCTGCTCACCATCACCCTCATCGTCCTCACCTCTCCTGATGCGACGTGCCGTTAAGACGGTCACGCCCCGACCCGACACTCAGCGGAAAACGACCCCCCACCTCAACCACGCCGGAGGCGTCACCTGCCCCCGGATCTCCACCGCCAGCGACGGCACCACCCGCCCGTACCCTGGCGAATACTTCGACGGCACCAACCGCGCCGTCAGTCCCTTCTCCAGCACCACCCAGGCGAGCGGGGCCCCTTCCGGCCCCAGTTCCACCACGAGCGGCTCGAACGACACCGGCTCTTCCATCACACGACCCGCGCGTGACAGGACCTGCACTTGAGGCGACACCACTCGCGCCTGTTCATCTGGCAGATGGAATCTGCCCACCACGTCATGCCGGCCCGTGCCCACGAAGCGGTCACGTCCGGCCAGAGCGCGCTCGCCCCGGTCCAGCCGGAACGTGCGCTCGATTCCCACGGGCGCGGGCAGCCGGCGGTAGCCGTCATGCCGCACCAACAGCCTGTCCACCGACTTCCCCGGCAGGAAGGCCACCACCCGCGCCCGAGCCTCCTCCGGCAGCGCGAACAACCGCGCCTCATCCAGGGGCGCCTGCTCCGCGCCATCCACCTGCACCGTGTTGTGCGCGGCCGTTCCGCGGAACCAGTTCCGCAACGCGGGCTCTCGCGTATAGGTGCCGGTGCCCGGATCCACGATGACGGGACGCCCGTCGACGTGGAGTTCGAAAGAGAGTTTGTCGTTGTGGCTGTGTCCCCCGACACCGCCTTGTCCCTGCTTGCCGGCGCTGACAGTGATAACGACACCCGCGCCGCGCAAGATGTGAAAACCACCCTCCGGAAAGCTCACCGACACGGGCTCCGGCGCGGGCGCGAGCGCGGCGAAACGCGCCTGCCCGGCGCGGCCCAGCAGCCACGCGGCCTCGTCCACGAACTCGCCGCCGCCCAGGCCCGCATCGCCGAAGAGCGCCGCGCCCAGGCCCACCAGATAGCCGTGCGCGTTGTCCTCGCGATCACGCAGCGGGAAGACGCGGCCGGAGTCGTTGTCGCCAATCTGTGGCGCCAGGCCCTGCTCGGAACACCACGCGCGCACGGCGTGGAACATGCGACGCAGCCGGGACTCGTACCTGGGCCCCAGTGGCACACCCGCACCGCGCGCGGCGAGGTACCCCAGCGTGAACAGCTCCACCGACAGGCGATGATAGGGAATGGAGCCCTCGAAGGACGTACCCTCGAGATGCACCTGCTTCTCCATCTGTTCGCGCAGCCCACCCACCGCCAGCGACACCTGCTGCGGCGCGCCCGGCAGCTCCGGGAAGAGCAGGCCCACCACCAACAGGCCCACGTAATTGGAGACCAGGTGGTTGTTGGGCACCGCGCCGCGGTCCTCCAGGTGGGCCTCCACCCAGGCGGTGTGCTCGGCCAGCGCGCTCAGCACCGGCACCAGGAAGTCCGGCCGGGCCACAGCGGGCGCGGCGGAGAACATGGCCAGCGCCTGCGCCAGGTTCGCGGCGCGCAGCGCCACCTCCATGGCGCATGTCCAGTGCACGCCCTGCCCCACGGGGTTCGCCTGGAGGAAGTCCAACACCTGCGCCACGAAGGCATCCGCCAGCCGCGCGCGTACGTCAGCGGCCGTCTCCACCCAGTACCCCTGGCCCAGCGCCACGACGCTGTCGAGCCGGCCCATCACCCACGGGTACTTCGGGTCGCTCCCCGCCACGGCGAGCGACAGGCGCTCCACGGGCTCCACCGGATAGCGGTGACCACTCACCGGATCCAGGAACCAGTCCACGGGACGGCCCTCGCCGAAAACCACCGGGGTGCCGAAGATGTCCCACTCCTGGCGAAGCGCGGCCTGGGCACGGGCCCGCGCGCGCTCCAGGCCGCCAGGCACCGAGGCGAGCGCCTCCAGCACCGACGCGCGCTGAGAGACTTCACACCAGATGCGTGAGCTGCGCTGGCCCAGCGCCAGCTCCACCAGCTCCACGCCATCCGTCGCGCCGTAGCACTCGAGGAGCTGCACCTCGTCCGCGCGCTCGCGCCGACGATAGAGTGCCTGCCGCGCCACACCTTGGACACGCCGCACAGCGCTGCGCGCCAGTCCGCCTGGTGCAAGTCGAGCGATCGCCGCGTAGTAATCGAGAGTCCCCATTCGCCCCTTCCGCCACCCGTGTCGGATGCCGTTAGCAAGTGCCTGGCCAGGAGCTGTTTCTTAGGAGTTGGGCGGGGTTGCGCGGTGCCCCCGTACCCCCTGACGGTAAAAAGTGGGGGGCTCACACGCCCTGAAGGGAAAAGGATTTCCGATTCGCGGGCGTCCGGCGCCCTCCCTGGGCAGCGTTGCGGCGCGTGCATAGCGTGCCCATACCTTCCCGCGTGCTGGCAGGTGCTCGGACGGGGTGGCGCATCGGCAACGAGTCCGATGCAGGGGTGGAACAGGCGCTCGCGGAGGTTGCCGAGCGTGCCTTCCGCTGTGGTGCTCGTGCGGGATTGGAGTCCTTGGTACGCGAGGCCCAGCGGATGACGGGCGCTTCCGGAGCGGCTTTCTATGACGGACGCGTCTGTGTCGCGGCGACAGGGGTCGTCACGGCCACGCGCGCCCGGGGAAGGAGGCGTCGTCGGCCGGCCCTGGTGGTGTGGCCCGAACGGCCCACCGGCCGGGATGCGCGGGTGCTCGCGCGAATGTCGGCGTTCGGCGCCGTACTGCTCGCGGCGCATGCCCGGGAGTCGGACGCGGCGGCGCGGCACGTGCATCTGCTGAAGACGCAGCGGCGATTGGAACGGCGGGTGGTGAACCAGGAGCACCGGCGCTCCCGGGCGTCACACGACCTCAGGACACCATTGATGGTCATCAAGGGATACGTGGACATGATGCTGAAGGGAACGGCGGGCGGGCTGACGGCCCCCATCCAGCGCTACCTGGAGCGCCTGCGCCGCTCGGCGGACGACCAGAGCGCCATCATCGAGCGCCGGCTGGCGAAGGTGCAGGACGAGGGCGTGGAGGACCTGCGCCCTCTGCTGCGCACGGCCTTCATCCCCGCCGCGCGCGGCCAGCGCATCATGGACACGACGATGACGCTCCCGGACCGGCCCGTGGCCATTCCGGGCCCCCGCGATGACGTGGAGCTGCTGGTGCGCGTGCTGGCC
Source organism: Myxococcus sp. CA005 (assembly GCF_006518205.1). NCBI lineage: Bacteria > Pseudomonadati > Myxococcota > Myxococcia > Myxococcales > Myxococcaceae > Myxococcus > Myxococcus sp. CA005. The sequence continues at coordinate 8,035 of NZ_SRLV01000031.1, forward strand.
CGCACGGTGGCGGCGTCGGGCGCGCCCACGGCGGTGCGCGTGGAAGCTGCGGGGGACGCGAGCGTGTGGCAGCTGCGCATCAACATCCGCGGCGGCAAGCCGCTGCCGGAGAAAACGGTCACGCTGCTGCGGCACCTGACGCAGCGGCTGCGGGGTGGCCTCTCGTTGCCGGAGGAGACCGGCAACGGCTGGGTGGTCCACCTGCCGGTGGATGACACCGTGCCCGTGGCGCCTCGCGACGCGTGAGGCGCGGCGCCGTCAGGACACGGGCAGCAGTTGGCGCACCAGCTCCAGCAGGCGGCCTCGCTCCACCTCGCGCTTGACGAGGTACCCGTCCGCGCCCGCCTCCAGACCAGCGGCGCGGTCCTCGGGACTGTCGAGCGACGTCACCAGGATGATGGGCGTGCGGTGCAGCTGCGGGTGCGACTTGATTCGCCGCGCCAGCCCCACGCCGTCCAGCCGGGGCATCTGCCAGTCGCTGACCACCAGTTGGCAGGGCGTGCGCTCCAGGATGCCCCACGCCTCTTCACCGTCCGCCGCGGTCACCACCGGGTAGCCGGCAATCTCCAGCAGCGACTTCATGGCGAAGCGCGTGGTGAGCGCGTCGTCACACACGAGGATGCGAGGCCGCGCCGTCTCGCGAGCCACCGAGCGCGTCTCCGGCCGCGCCGCGCGCACCAACTCCGCGGCGTTGAGCACCGGCACCACGCGGCCGTCGTCCAGCACCGCCGCGCCCGCCAGGTGCCGCACGCCCTTGAGGTGGCGCCCCAGCGAGCGGACGACAATCTCCTGCTGCCCCACCACCTCGTCGATGGCGAACAGTACTTTGTCCTCGCCCACCGTCAGCAGCGCGGCGGCCTGCACGTTCCCGGAGTCCAGCGCCAGCGGCAGCCGGGGCAGGCCAATGGCCTCCGCCAGCGGCAGGAACGTGAGCTGCTCCCCATCCAGCCGCGCCACCACGCGGCCCGCGACGGTGCCCACGTCGTCCGGGTTCAACCGGAGGATGCGATTCACGCTGTCGGAGGGAATGGCGGACACCGTGGTGCCCGTGCGCACGAGCAACCCCAACGCCGCGGCCAGCGTCAGCGGCAGGTCCACGGTGAAGCGCGTGCCCCGGCCCGCCGTGAAGGCCACGTCCACCGAGCCCTGGAGCCGTTGCGCCGTCGCCTGCACCACATCCAGACCCACGCCCCGCCCGGACGTCGCGGACACCTGCTCCCGTGTGGAGAAGCCTGGCTGGAAGATGAGCCGCGCCGCCTGCGCGTCCGACAGCTTCTCCGCCTCATCGGCCGGCAGCAGCCCCCGCCGCACCGCCGTGGCGCGCACCCGGCTGGGTGACAAGCCGGAGCCGTCATCCTCCACCACCACCGCGATGCGCGAGCCCCGAGGCTCCACCCGCACCGTCAGCCGCCCCGCTTCGGACTTGCCCGCGACCCGCCGCTCCTCGGTGGACTCCAGGCCGTGGTCGATGGCGTTGCGCACCAGGTGCAGCAGCGGGTCCTTCAGCGCGTCGAGGATGCGCCGGTCCAACCGGACCTCGCCGCCCGACAGCTCCAGCGTCACCTGCTTGTTCAGCCGCGCGGACGTCTCGCGCACGGTGCGCCGCAGGGGCTCCAGCACCTGCGAGGCCGGCACCATGCGCAGGTCGCGCAAATCATCGCGCGCCACCTGGGCCACCAGCGTGAGCTGCTCACCGTCGCGGTGCGACTCCTTCGTCAGCTCCAGGAGCTGCTTCTGCAGTCCGCGCATCTGCGTCACGCCCGCGCGGAGTGGCTCCAGCGCAGGACCGCCGCCCGCCATCGCGAGCTGCGACGACGCGCGCTCCAGGTGCATGAGCACCTCGCGCATGCCGTCCATCAACACGCGGTGCGCCGCGCCACGCCGCGTCTGCTGCGCGCGTCCGGCCAGGAGCAGCTCCACCTGGAGCGCGATGGACTCCAGCGTCTTCACCGACACGCGCACCGTCTGGTCCGCCGGTCCGCGGGACTCCGTCGTGGCCGCAGCTCCCGCGGGCCCCTGTGCCGCCGCGCCTTCCACGGGCGCGGGAGACGGCGACGCGCGCAGCGAATGGACGGCGCGGGCCACCGCCCCTGCGCCACCCTCGGCCTCCAACGCCGTCCGCAGGTCCACCAGCGTGCCAGCCACGTCCGATGCGGCCAGCCCCGCGGAGTCACCGCCCGGCTCCATGCGCGTGAAGCCCAGCGCCGCGGCTTCCGCCAGCGTGGCCACCTTCTGCGCCCCGGCGGACTCGGCGGACGCCTTCAACGTGCGGGCCCGCTCCACCGCCGTGCGCACCACGGCCGCCCGGTCCGGCACATCCGGCGAGCACAGCGCGCTCAACCCCGCTTCGAGGAGGTCCAGCACCTCCAACGCCTGCGCGGCCGCGCCCGAGGCCGCCGTCTGGGGGACGGCCTCCGCGGACTCGTGGCCCAGGGCCGCCAGCAGCGAGGACAGTCCTTCCACCACGGGCGACTGTCCGGCGTCGCCACGGGCCATGGCGCCTTCGATGGCGGAGAGGCCGCGCAGCATGGCCTCCACCGTGTCGCGGGGCAGCCGCTCCTCCTGATTGAAGGTGGCCAGCCCGTCCTCGATGGCGTGCACCACCTGCTCGATGTCGTCCAGGCCCAGGCTGGCCGCGGAGCCCTTGAGGCTGTGGACCAGCCGCTTGAGCGACGGGAGCAGGTCCGGCTCACGCCCCTGCGCCGGGCCCTCCAGCCCCAACACCTTCGACCCGATGGCTTGAATCTGCTCGCGCGTCTCCGCGGAGAACACCGGCCAGATGCTGCGCAAGAGCTGAGGATCCATGGCGCGTGCCTACTCCCCTTCGGGCCGCGTGGCGGACGGGCCCCCGAGCTGCTCCAGGTCCAACACCGTCAGCCGGTCCGGCGTGAGGAACAAGAAGGGCCCGGGCGGAGGCTGAGACAGCTCCGCCTTCGGCAGTTCCTTGCGTCCTTCGACGGACTCCGCCGCCAGCCCGAACCCCTCTTCACTGTCATCCGCCTCGACCACCACCACCTTGCTGAGGTCCGACATGCCGCCCCCCTCCAGCCCCAGGAGCTGGCGCAGGTCCAACACCGGCACCACGCGCGAGCGGCTCACCAGCGCACCCAGCACGTGCCGGGGAGCACCGGGCAGCGAGGCGATGCCGCGCGCTTCGATCACGTGGTCCACGTGCTCGATTCGCACCGCATAGCGTTCGCCGCCCACCTGGAAGGCCAGCACGGAGAGCACCTCCTGGCGCTCCTCGTGGCGGGATTCAGCCAGGGCCCGGGCACGGGCGCTGAGCACCTCGCGACGCTTCTCGGGGCTCACACCCTGCTTGCCGTCCAGCAGCGAGTGCGCCTCGGTGAGCTGGCGTCGCAGCCCGGTGTAATCAATCTTGGCGTCGTCTTTCGACATGCGCTCAGTACCGGGTCGCAGGGAGCTTCAGGATATCGCGCACCTTCGAACGAAGGTCGTCCACGGACACCGGCTTGTTGAGGAAGGCGCTGGCACCCACCAGCTTGCCCTTCTGCCGGCTCGCGTCGTCCTTCAGCGACGTGAGCATCATGAAAGGGGTGTCGTGAAGTTGCCGGTCCGCACGGATCGCCGCGCACAGCGCGAAGCCATCCATCTCCGGCATCTGCACATCGGAGATGATGAGGTCCGGCTTGAGCTCCCGCGCCTTGGTCAATCCAATCGCTCCATTCGGAGCGTCGAAGAACTCCAACCCCCACCCCATCAGGTACACCTGAAGAAGGTTGGTGATGGTCTTCGTGTCTTCGACGATGAGCACCTTTGCGTTCATAACTGGTACCTACCCACCAGGTCCGAGAACCGTTTCGAGAGATTGGTCAGATTGCCTGACACCTGTTCGATGCGCCGGGTGCTCTCCACCGAGTCTCCCATGGCGGATGTCAGCTCGCTCATCGCCGTGGAAATCTGCTCCACGCCAATGGTCTGCTGACGCGTGTTGCCGGCAATCTGCCGCGCCGCGCCCGACGACTCGCGGATGACCTCCGACAGGCCCAGGATGGTCGTCCCCGCTTCGCGAGCCAGTTCCATGGCCGCCTGCGCCCGGCGGCTGCCTTCCTCCGTGGCGCTGACGGCCTGCCTCGTCCCCTTCTGCACTTCGTTGAGCAGGCCGCGCACCTGCTCCGCGGCGATGCGGGACTGCTCCGCCAGCGTGCGCATCTCCGTGGCCACCACCGCGAAGCCCCGGCCATGCTCCCCGGCCTTGGCCGCTTCAATGGAGGCATTGAGCGCCAGCAGGTTGGACTGCTCGGCCACGTCCTTCACCGTGCCGATGATGTCGCCAATCTGCATCGTGCGCTCGCTGAGGTCGGTGATGGACAGGGCAATGGCCTTCACCTGTTCGCCCAGCTTCTCCATGCCGGAGACGCTCTCGCTGACGACCTGCTGCCCCTCCGCGCTGAGGGCTTCGGACTTCTGCGTCTGGGAGATGACCGAGTCCGCGTAGGCCGTGGCCTGCTTGGACGTCTGGGCAATCTCCGCCACCGTGGTGCTCGTCTCATTGATGGCGGAGGCCTGCTGGTGGGCCATGGCCGACTGCTGCGTGGAGGTGGCCAGCACGCCCGCCGCCTCGCGCTCCATCTCCGCCGCCGCGCTGCGCAGATCCTGCAGCAGGTGGGAGAGCGCGTCCGTCATCACCGCGAAGCTGCGCGCCACGTCGCCAATCTCGTCCGAGCCCTGGAGGTCCACCTGCTGCCGCAGGTCCCCCGCCGCGATGCCCGCCGCCGCGCGCGCCAGCCGCTCCAGCGGCACCACGAGCATCCCGGACACCAGCCATGCCGCCACCATGCAGGCCACCAGCACGAGCAGGCTGATGATGGCCGTGAAGCGCGTGGCCTCCCGCAGCGTCTGACTCAGCCCCTCCTCGTGGAGCGCCAGTTGGAGGGTACCCAGCTGCGCGGTGGAGCCGGCCGCGAGCACGGGCGTCGTCGTCTCCACCAGGCCCGTGCCCTTCACGGACCTGCGGCGGAGCACCGAGGCATCGCCTTCGACGGAGGCCGGAGCCTGCGCCTCGCCGACGTAGCGCTCCGCGGCGGCCTCGCCCAGGAGGACGCCGTCCGCGTCATGGACGCGGACATAGGCGACCTCGGGCCCCAGGCTCAGCGCGCCCTGCACCAACTCCTGCAGCCGCTCCGGGTCGCGCTTCACGCTCAGCATGGGCGCCAGCGTCTTCGCCAGCTCCACACTCACCGAGTTGGCGCGGCGGGACAGGTCGTTGCGAAGCGCGTCGCCCATCTGCATCCACGTCGTGGTGATGAGGATGACGGCCACCAGCCCCCCCGTCGCCCCGGTGAGCGCGAGGATTTTCATCCGCAGACTGAGCCTGGTCCCCAGCGCGCGGCCCGGCGGTGTCAGGTGCGTCCCTTTGACGTCCACGTTGCCTCCCACCTCGTGAGGAGCGCGCGCCTCTCAGCGCACTCCAAGCCAGCCAGCCTGCTCGACTGGCGCCAGGGCCTGCCTCAGGCCGCCGGCCGTCATCGTCTCCACCCCACGCAGCGGGTGTTCATCATCCAGTCCATCCAGCGCGCGCAGGGCGTTCTGCCGCGCACGCTCCGCGTCCTCGGGCCGATCCATGCGCCCATAGAGGGCCACCAGCGTGGCGTGCCCCAGCGCCAACCGGGGCTCCAGGTACAGCGCCTTGCGAACCGCTTCCACGGCCCCGTTCAGGTCGCCACGAACCTCGGCCACCATGGAGAGCAGCAGGTACGCCTCGGGGACGAGCGCCTTCGCGGCCTCGCGCGCCAGCGCCTCCGCCTCCTCGAAGTGTCCCGCGCGCGCCGCGATGATGGCGCGCTCCAGGGGAGGAACCTCCTCGGCAGCGAGCGCATCCACGGCCACCGACCGCGGCACGGCCGGAGTGGCGGCGTCTGGCGTTGACGCGGCCCACGCAGGGCGCGACGTCCCGGGCTCGTTCAGAGATAGACGCCCCTCCGGCACGCGCGCGCGGCGCGCCCTTGAATCGTCCAGCGCCTGAGGCCACCCGGTTGGAGGCACCGGCGAGGCCACCTGATTGCGGCCCATCCCCAGGCGAGGAAGCCGCGACTCCGGCGTCACCGCGCGAGGCGCGCCCGGCACGGGGACCCGAAGCACCACGCTGCCCTCGGCGTCCACAGTCTCCAGCCCCAGACCGTTGGTCAGCGGAACCTCCGCCGGAGAGACGAAGAGCAGCCCGCCGGGGGCCAGCGCGGAGATGAAGCGCTTCAGCACCTCCTGCGCGAGCTCCGTCGGGAAGTAGATGAGCACGTTTCGGCAGAAGATGGCGCCCAGGCCCATGAAGGGCGGCGGGTCCACGGCCAGGTTGTGGCGCCGGAACTCCACGGCGTGCCGGACCTGGGGGATGACGGAGTAGTCGTCGCCGTTGGCGACCAGGAAGCGCTTCTCCTGCTCCGGCTCGATGCGGCGCAGGGACCACGGGCCGTACACGCCCTCCCTCGCGCGCTGGAGCGCCCGGCCCGACACGTCCGTCGCCAGTATGCGGAAGCGGCCTTCGGGCAGCCCCTCCGCCATCAAGGCCATGGCGATGCTGTAGGGCTCCTCGCCGCTGGCGCAGCCCGCGCTCCACACCTGGAAGCACGGGGCCGGGTGCGTCTGCGCCAGACGCGCCAGGGTGCGAAGGTGCTCCGGGTGACGGAAGAAGTACGTCTCGCCAATGACGGCGTGCTCGATGAAGCACTCCACCGCCGCGGCCTCGCGCACCAGCAGCTTGCGCAGGAAGGCGTCGGGCTCCAGGCCTCGCGAACGCGCGGCCCGGCCCAGCGCCGTCTCCAGCGAGCGGCGCAGGCTGCGCGCCAACGTCACCCCACAGGCCGACTGGAGGACGTCCTCGACCCGGGCCAGCGTCGCGTCGTCGAGCACACCCTCGCTCACGGCGCCTCCGGCCCCACGAGCACCGCGGCCGTCCGAAGCAACGGGCGCACGCCTTCGGGCGTCCGGCACAGCCCCGCCATCAGCCCGCTGGCATCCCACGGCAGCGGCGACGTCCCATCCGGCGTCCCGTCCACCAGCACCGGGGACTCCACCAAGTCGCGCACGCGGTCCACCAGCACGGCCACCGTCCGCGCACCGCCGCCGCAGACGACCAGGTGCGCATCCAGGGAGGCCTCTCGCTTCACCCCCAGGAGCGCCGCCAGGTCCACGACGATGGCCGGGCTGCCCCGGTAGACGAAGGTCCCCGCCACGTGCGCGGGCGCCCCGGGCAGCGGCTCCAGCTCCACCAGCCGCACCACCTCCTGCACCGTCTCCGCGTCCATCAGCGCGCTGGTCCCCGCCGCGTCCACCGCCAGGTACATCCCTGGAAGTCGCAGCTCACCCGCCAGCGACGCCAGCTCCTGCCGCAGCTGGGCCTGCTCCTCCTCGAGCTGGCTCAGCCGCTCCTCGACAGAGAGACGGCGCGACTGCGCGACCATGGAATTGTCTGGTGTGTCTGCCATCAGGGGAACTCCCGCCTGTCACTGAAGCGCGGGATTGGAGCACGCTAGTCTGTCCGACGAAGAAGCGTCAATGCGGGCTAACCGGCATTCACTCTCACACGATCGGCGAGTGATGGCGGCAACGGAAGGCATCAGACGTGCTGGATCGGACAGCCCACTGGTGCGGAGCGCTCGGCAGGTATGGTTTGATGAAGTGCGGCGACACTTCTGGAGAACCGATGTTGCTTGCAGTCTGGGGCTACGAATGATCAAGGGCGACTCGCCGAATCCCGAGGCACCCACTGGAACGGGCGCGGATCCTCTCATCGGGCGGAATCTGAACGGCCGCTTCAGCATCCTGGAACCGTTGGGCATCGGGGGCATGGGCAAGGTCTACCGGGCCCTACAGGCGCCGCTCGAGCGCGTGGTGGCGCTCAAGGTACTCAACCCCAGCTTCCCCAGCAGCCGGGACCCTGGCTTCCAGAAGCGCTTCCTGCGTGAGGCGTCGCTGACGTCCAAGCTGCGCCATCCCAACACCGTCACCGTCATCGACTACGGGCAGACGGACGACGGCATCTTCTACATCGCCATGGAGTACCTGGACGGCCGGACGCTGGCCCAGGTGCTGGGGCAGGTCGGCCCGCTGGCGTGGTCTCGCGCCATCGCCATCACCCAGCAGATCTGCCGCTCGCTGCGCGAGGCGCACAGCCAGGGCATCGTCCACCGCGACCTGAAGCCGGCCAACATCATGCTCCTCAACGAGCAGGATCAGGACCTGGTCAAGGTGCTGGACTTCGGCCTGGTGAAGTCGGTGGCGGCGCCCCAGGAGGGGCAACTCTCTCCTGAAATCACCCAGAACGGCACGTTCCTGGGCTCGCCGCAGTACATGGCGCCTGAGCAGGCGCGCAATGCCACCGACGCGCGCAGCGACGTGTACTCGCTGGGCATCGTGCTCTTCCAGATGCTGATGGGGCGTCCGCCGTTCATCGCGCGCGACCACATCGAGCTCATCTTCGCCCACTACAAGGAAGCCCCACCCACCTTCCAGCAGGTGCGGCCGGACCTCCACATCCCGCCGGAAATCGAGGCGGTGGTCCGCCGCTGCCTGGAGAAGGATCCGGCGCGGCGCTACCAGACAATGGACGAGCTGCTGGAGGGCCTGCGCGAAGCGAGCATGTCCGCGGGCGGCAACAGCGGCATCTTCAAGCGGCCCGGCGGCGCGACGACGACGGGCCCCTACCCGTCCCCCACGCTGTTCTCCAACGTGGGCAACAACACCGAATCCGGTGACACGCTGGCGGTGGACATCAGCGTGGAGGTGCCCCGGGACGTCAAGCGCGCCCGGCAGCGCACGCTGCTCACGGGTGGCCTGGGAGGCCTCGTGGTGGCGGGCCTCATCGCGGGCGGCGCGGTATTCTTCATGTCGAACAAGGAAGCGGCACCACCGGCCCCCGCGCCCCAGGCGGAGGCCCCGGCGCCTGTCGCCGCCGCACCCGCCGCGGAGCCGGCCGCCGAACCCGCTGCCGCCGCGAACGCGGGCAAGGTCCGCTTCAAGCTCATGAGCCAGCCCTCCGGCGCCCGCGTCTTCTACCGGGGCAAGGAGCGAGGCGTCACCCCCTTCACCCTGGAGATTCCGTCGGGACAGGATGGCTCCGTCACGGTGGAGCTGACCTTCGCGCTGGAGGGCTACCAGATGGAGACCGTCGTCACGGGCGGTACCGGCGAGGTGGTGCTGTCGCAGAAGCTGCAGAAGCGCCGGGGCGGCGCCGGCGGCAGCCGGCACGTCGAGGTGGCCTCCGTGAGCGCGGATGAGACGGCGGAGGAAGTCGAGCCGGTGGCCACGCCGGGCGGCATGTCCGCGCCGGTGATGCTCGCCCCCACGGCCTCGCCCGCCACGGAGCTCCCTGTCGCGGCGGCCGTCGGTGGCGCCACGGCCGCGGCAGCCGACGCGGCTCCGGCCAAGGGCTCGGCGACCGGGCTCGCGCTGCCGGTCCTTCCCACCGCGGCGGTGGCCTCCGCGCGTGGCGACGTGCTCCCCTACAACGAGGACATGCCTCGCCCGGAGATGGTCGACCAGGGCAAGGACATCATCTACACGCGCGAAGCGATGGCCGCGAAGTCGAGCGGCGTGATGATTGTCCGCTGCACCATCACCCAGCAGGGCCGCGTGGAGAAGTGCCGGATCATCAAGTCCGTGGCCCACATGGAGCGCGCGGTGCTCGATGCCCTCACGTCCCGGACCTACAAGCCCATCGTCTACAAGGGCTACCCGGTGAACGTGGACTACACCTTCAGCATGCGCCTGGTGGCACCGCGCCGCTGAGGATGCATTGCTGACGGCCCCCGCCGGACCCAGCGCACATCAGGGTCCGGTAGAGGGCACCACGGGAGGCGCGGGAGGAACGGCCGGCACATCGCCGCCGGGCGGCACGCCCCAGTCCACCACCGGCCAGCCCCGCTTCCGGGCGTGGCGCCGCAGCCGGTGGTCCGGGTGGACGGCCACGGGCCGCCCCACCACCTCCATCACCGACAGGTCCGAATACGAATCGGTGTAGAAGGCGCATGCCGAAAGTGCCACGCCCGCCTCGCGCACATAGGCCTCGGCACAGACGCGCTTGCCCTCGCCGAAGCAGATGGTGCCCAGGGCGCGTCCGGTGTGGAGGCCCGCGCCATCGACCTCGAAGCGGTTGCACAGCACCGCGTCCAGTCCCAGCTCCCGCGCCACCAGCTCCGACAGGTAGCCCGTGGACGACGTCAGCAGGACGAGCCGCTCCCCGGCACGCCGGTGCGCGTCCAGCACGGCCCAGGCCCCGGGCCGATAGAGCGGCCGCACCTGTTCCTCGTAGAACACGGCGGTGCGCTCCTGGAGCGGCCTCGCGGGCGTACCGGCGAGCTGGGCAATCGCGCGCGCGACGGCGTCCTGCATGGACACGAAGCCCAGGTGGTAGCGCGCAATCCAGAGGCTGGCGCGCAGCGCCTGGAAGCGGGAGATGTGCCCCAGCTCGAGCTCGCGGCGAATCCACAGCGAGCCCGAGTTGGCGGCGATGAGCGTCTTGTCCAGGTCAAAGAATGCGACGGCCACGCCAGGACCTCTAATCCCGCCGGAGGGATGCCGCAGCACGGACCGCACGCCGCCGCACACGCGTCAGGACGAGCGCGGCCAGCCCCAACGCCACCGGTCCCGGCGCCGCCGCGCAGCCGCTGCCCCGGCCGTCCGCCTTCAACGCAAACCCCGCCCCCTCCCGCACGAAGCACTGGGTGGGCGGCAGGTGACGCGGGTAGATGTCACAGAACCCGGCGGCCGACCCCGGGTCGATGACACGCTTGCGCGTCTCCCCCGGCGGCGCGGTGGCCTCCATCGTGGCGCCCGGGACGAAGACATGGTCCAGGCCCACCACGTGGCCAATCTCATGCGTCATGGTGTTCTGGATGTCCGTGGCCACGCAGTCCACCGAGGGCTCGCCTTCACACACCGGTGAGTCCACCGTGGTGAAGAGGAAGCCGTAGCCCCGTGCCGGCTGGGACGCGTTCAGCTCGATGTCCGAGTCCAACACCCGCCCGTCCCGATAGGAGAACGTGGACGTGGTGAGGCCGATGGTCCCAGGCGGATGCTCCCAGCACTGGTAGACGTTGCCGCACGTCTCTTCGGTCCAGCACGCATCATCCGCCGGGGCAACCTCGTGGCACGACGTCTCCCGGAACGTGATGATGTTGTAGTTGTCCCGGGGACGCGTCTCGTCGTAGCCCACGGCGATGGGCGCTCGCCAGTCCTCGCCCCGGGTGAACCGGTAGTCGCTGCACCCGTCGGAGATGTTCCGCCACGAGTCGAAGGACGCCTCGATGGCCGCCACCTCGGAGTCTCCAGGCGTGCGCGCGCTGCCCGCCGCATCTAGGTGGTAGACATACTCACGCACCGGCCACACCAGGCACAGCGGGTGCCTGGGCACCACGGTGCGGCGGTAGGACGGCTCCTCCTCCATCTGCGCGTGAGCGGAGGTGGCCAGGCACGCGGCCGCGAGCGCCAGCGCCTTCCTCACCGGACCGCCTCCTCGCGACGGCGGCGGCGCGCCAGCCACAGCGACCAGACGGCCACCAGCGACAGCGCTCCACCCGGCCCCGCCGCGGAGCAGCCTCCAGCCTTGGGCCCCAGTTCGATGGACGTCACCGGGTGGAGGCACGACTGGCTGGCCTGCCCCTGGGGGTAGGCGTCACAGACAAAGCCGCGCGAGCCCGAGTCCACCACGCGCTTGGACACCTCTCCCGGCGGCGCGCTGGGGTTCATGGTGGAGCCGGTGGCGCGCGTGTGGTCCAGACCGATGAGGTGGCCGACCTCGTGCGTGGCGGTGTTCTGCACGTCGGTGGCCACGCAGTGGGTCGTCACCGGCGGGAAGCATGTGCCGCCGTTCGCCGTCGTGAAGGAGAAGCGCGCCGCGTTGAAGGAGATGTCCGAGTCGTAGATGATGCCCGAGCGCTCGTCGTACGTGGTGAGGGTGATGGCGATGGTGTTGTCGTCGTCATCCCAGCAGTCATGTGTGTTGGCACACGTGTCGTCGGCCCAGCACGCATCGGTCGCGGGCACTACGGAGTTGCAGTCCCGGGTCCGGAACAGCACCAGGTTGGTATTGGTTCCCTGGCGCCGGTAGCCCACCTCGCGTTCGTCCACGCGCGGGCCTTCCACCAACGTGAGGTTGCCGCACTCGGCGAAAATGTCCTGCCAGCTCTGGAAGGAGGCGCGAATCGCGTCGAACTCGGAGTCGCCCGCCGTGTCCGGGTTGCCGTAGGTGCTCTGGTTCCAGACGACGCGATTGGACGTCCAGTAGAGGCACTGCGTGCGCGTGTCACCCGCATCGACACGGCTGCGGACGTAGGGGTCCACCTGGCCCAGGGTCAGGGCCAGCATCAGGGGCGCGAGCGGCATCACGGCGTCTGCTCCCCAAGGGCTTCACGGATGGCGGCCTTCAGCTCCACCAGCGTCATGGACTGGAGCGCGGACGCGGCCGGCTTTCGGGTGACGGGGTCCAACAGTTGCGACTCGGTGGGCTCCGGGACGGCCAGCGCCGTCTTTCCCTCACGCTTCACCTGGAACTTCCCCTGCGCCATGTCGGAGACGCGGAAGGCACGGGGGCCGCGCTTCTGCAGGAAGACCACCACCTCCTCGCCCGGCGTGAAGGACGCCAGGCCGTGCACCACCTGGCCAATGTCCCCCATGCGGCCCCCGGGCTGGGTGACGAGCACCGTGCTCCCAGGCTGGCCCTTGAGCGACTCCGTCACCTGGATTTCGACGTCGGTGAGGATGCGCATCTTGTCGCCGCTCCAGCGGCTCTCCACGCGCCGGACGACACCGTGGACCACGGTGTCCGCGCCTACCGCGAGCCCGGACAGGTCCACGCGGAGCTGGGTGGTGGCGGTCGCGGGCACGCCCACCAGGAGGACAGCCAGGAGCAACGTGCGAACTACCTGACGAATCGACATACGAGTTCTCCCTGGCCATCCAACTTACTCCAGGAATGCCCCTCCGCGTTGACCCTCCATCCTCGCCCTGCTAATCCGCGCGCCCGTATGCCTCCTGCCCTTCGCGTCCGCTTCGCTCCCTCGCCTACCGGCTACCTTCACATTGGCGGTGCCCGTACGGCGCTGATGAACTTTCTCCAGGCGCGGCGCCAGGGCGGCACCTTCGTCCTTCGCATGGAGGACACGGACCAGGGCCGCTCCACCCCGGAGTCGGTGCAGGCCATCCTGGACGGGCTGAACTGGCTGGGCATCGACTGGGATGAGGGCCCCGGTAAGGAAGGCCCCTACGCCCCCTACTTCCAGATGCAGCGGCTGGACACCTATCGCAAGCACGCCGACCAGCTCATCGCCGAGGGCAAGGCCTACCGGTGCTACTGCACGAAGGAGGACCTCGACGCGCAGCGGCAGGTGGCGGAGAAGGCGGGCGGCGCGTTCAAGTACCCGGGCACCTGCCGCGAGCGGACCGAGCCCCCCGCCGGCCGCAACGCCGCGGACGCCGTCATCCGCTTCAAGATGCCCGCGGGTGACGGTTCCGTGTCCTTCACCGACAAGGCGCTGGGCACCATCACCAAGACGCACAGCGACCTGGATGACTGGGTCATGATGCGGGCGGACGGCATCCCCGTGTACAACTTCGGGTGTGTCATTGATGACCACCTGATGGACATCACCCTGGTCGCGCGCGGCCAGGAGCACGTCAACTCCACCTTCCCGCAGCTCATGCTGTACCAGGCGCTGGGGTGGACGCCTCCCGACTTCGCCCACCTGCCGCTCATCCTGGGCCCGGACCGCGAGAAGCTGTCCAAGCGCAAGCACCCGGAAGCGGACGTGATGGTGCACAAGCGCAACGGCGTCATGCCGGAGGCGCTGCTCAACTTCGTCATCCGCCTGGGCTGGAGCCACGGCAACGACGAGGTCATCAGCCGCGAACAGATGCTCGAGTGGTTCGACTTCAGCGACGTGGGCACCACCTCCGGCGTGTGGAACCCGGAGAAGCTGCTGTGGCTCAACCAGCAGTGGATGAAGCAGTTGCCGGTGGAGACCGTGGTGGAGCGGCTGCTCCCCTTCCTGGAGGCGAAGGGCATCCAGGCGAAGGGCGACCCGCGGCTGGAGACGCTGGTGCGCACGCTGCGCGAGCGCTCCAACACCCTGGAAGACATCGCCACCACCGCGGCCAACGTCTACTTCCGCTCCGGCATCACCCTGGACGAGAAGGCCGCCACCAAGCACCTCTCCGGAGAGTCCCTCAACCTGCTGCGCAAGGTGCGCGAGACGCTCACCGCGCTGCCGGAGTGGTCGGTGGAGGCGCTGGACGGCGTGGTGAAGCAGGTGAGCGAGGCCTCCAGCGTCGGCATGGGCAAGGTGGCGCAGCCCATCCGCGTGGCACTCACTGGCAACACCACCAGCCCGGGCATCGGCGAGACGCTGGTGCTGGTAGGCCGCGACGAATCCCTGCTGCGCATCGACGCGGCGCTGACGCGCGGTTGAGCCATCAGGCGCAGGTAGCGGTGGACGTCAGCAGCGCAGGCCCCTATCTTTCGGACCCATGATGCGTGCCCTTGACAGCCTGAAACGTGGTTTCTATAAGGCGCGCCCGCTCGGAGCGGCGCTGGTGGCGCTCTGGGCGGTTTCAGCGGGCGCCGAAGTCATCAATGGCGCGCAGTTGCCGGATGGGTCCAAGCGGGTCGGTGAGAATCGCTACCGGTCACCCAGGGATTTCGATGGCACGCTGGAGTACTACCGCGCGGTCTACTCGACGAGCGGTTACCCTCGCCGGCAGATCGTGAACCAGCCGGGCGTCAAGGCGGTTCACATCAGCAACCCCTCGGGGAAGAACTTCGCGGGGCTGAACATTTACGAGGCGAACGACGAAGTTCGCATCTACATCGTCCCGACCCAGCAGGCAGCCAAGCCCGCCAAGAAGCCGGAGACGACGAAGAGCAGGAAGAAGTAAACGTCGCACCGAAGTTGTTGCAGTCCCGAAGTGGTATTGGTAGAGAAGCGCCGCGGTCGAGCAGGTCCTTGGGGAATCGTCTAACGGCAGGACAGCAGACTCTGACTCTGCTTATCTAGGTTCGAATCCTAGTTCCCCAGCTTGTAGTCCCGCAGTTGCAGTGCTCGTTGGTCCGAAGCAACCTGAGCAGGACGAAACAAAAGGGTTGACGAGGGCAGACGAAAAAAGGTAGAAATCGCGGGCAGTTAGCGGCGGTTGAAACAAGTATCGGCCCTGTCGTCTAGCGGTTAGGACGGAGCCCTCTCACGGCTCAAACTCGGGTTCGAATCCCGGCAGGGTCACACTGAGACGCCCACCTTCTGAAAAGAAGGTGGGCGTTTCGCTTTGCGGGCCAGGTGTTGGTGGCGCGAGACGGCCCTCCGGCGGGGCCCGGCGCCTCTCTCGAGGCGGGGCCCGCGCGTTCCTGCTCACGCTTCGACGGGGTACTTCAGGGCAACGGCGCGGCGATGCTCTGCCGGAAGGCGGCGAGCGCCGCGGCGAGCCGATCTTGCGCCCGCTGCACGCCCCGGCGCAGCAACAACATGCGCACCTTCTCCGGCAGCGCGACGGCGCCCTGGCTGGTGCCGAAGCCCACCAGGTCCATTCGCAGCGTAATCGCCTCCAGCAAATCACCCAGGTCTGCCTGGGGACTGGCGAGCAGCAGCACGTCGGGCGGTCTGCGCTGAAGGCGCTCGGCCAGCGTGCGCCACTGGGGGTCGCCCGTCTCCACGATGACGACGTCCACGCGCTCCAGTTCGGGGGCATAGGGCGGCAGCTCCACCGCCTCGAAGCCAGCGTCCTGAAGAACGGTGACGGTACTCGCGCTGCCCACGACGGCCACGCGGCCATTGAGGCCCAGGCGCACCGCTTCCTCGTAGGCGCGCAGCTCCGCCTCCAGGGCTTCGTAGGCGCGCTCCGGCGCGTCCTGACCGGAGGCCAGGAGAGCCGCGGCCTCGCGGGCCACCTCCCGGGCCTGCTCCCGCACGAGCAGGCCCGCCGTCCGGCGCTCCAGGGCGGCGCGCACCTTGGCGCGCAGCACCCGCAGGTCGTCAAAAGGCTTGAGGATGTAGTCACTGGCGCCCGCGGCGAAGGCGGCGACGACGCTTTCGGAGCTGGCGTAGCCGGTAATCATCACCGCTTCCAGGGACGGCTGGAGACGGCGCGCCTCGGCGATGAGCTCCACGCCGCCCATGCCGGGCAGGTTCTTGTCCGTCACGAGGACGTCGAAGCGCTGCTCGGCCAGCAGCGGGAGGGCATCCTCCGCGCTTGCGGCCAGCGTCACCACCAGGTCGGCATCTCGCTCCAGAAGGCGGGCACAGATGTCCAGCACGACGGGCTCGTCATCCACCACCAGCACCGTCGAGGCGAGCGTCCCCCCTTCCCCTCCTTCACCCTCACCGGTTTCGAACGGGAACTCCATGGCCGCGGAGATTCGCACAGCTCACTTCCAACTACGAAGCCCGCATTTGAGGCCCGCTATGCTGAAGCTGTGGCGAGCTTTCAAGACGCATTGCAGGACAACCGGGTACCCGGGCGGCTGGGCGACGTGCGGCTGCGTTATGACGGCGGCCGGCTGGTGGGCGAATCCCTATCGCCGCCCTGGGAGCGGCGTGCCCTGCCAGGACTGCTCGTCGGCGTAGGACTGGGGTGCGCGGTGGGCGCCGCCGTCCTGGTGGGCGTCCGGGAAGGCACGACGGCGGCCTTCGCCCTGGGCCTGCTCGCGGCGGCCCTGGTGGGTCTGTCCCTCAAGTTGGAGTCCCGACTGGGCCGCCGGCGCTTCGTCCTGCACTTCCGCACCGAGTCCTTGCGGTTGGAGCAACTGGCCTGGTCACCGGGCGCTACCCGCGCGGCGGTGGTGCCCTTCGACGCGGTGCGGGCCGTCCATATGGTGGAGCGCCCCGGTCCCCGTTACGCGCTGGTGGTGGAGTACGCGCCAGAGAATGCGGAAGGCCCGCTGCGCCGCGCGGTGCTGGTGGAGGACATCCGCGCCTCCGAGACGCAGACGCTGCACCGCGTGTGGCGCATGCTCAGCAACGCCTTCGGACTCAGGGGGGCGGGGCTCGCCGGAGGGTGATTTCGATTTCCGTGCCCTCCCCTTGCGTGGAGGACAACCGGAGGCTGCCGCCGAACTGCGTGACGAGCTCCCGGCAGATGGACAGGCCCAGTCCGGTTCCCACGCCCACGGGCTTGGTGGTGAACATGGGCTGGAAGACGCGCTCCTGCTGCTCCATGGGAATGCCGCAGCCGTTGTCCGCCACCGTGAGCACCACGTCGTCGGGAGTCGTTGTCCACCGGACCTCGATGCGCCCGGGACGTCCCGTGGTGCCCATGGCCTGCGCCGCGTTGACGATGAGGTTGAGCAGCACCTGGCACAGCTTCACCGGGCCGAAGGTGACGCGCACGGGCTCGCCGTTGCTCGTCAGCCGCGCCCGCTCCCGCACCTCGGCGCGCGCCAGCTTCACCGCGAAGGACACCACTTCCGCGACGTCCGCCGTGGCCTCCAGGTCCTCACCGCGGGCCTGGGCTCGCAGCCCCAGCGCCACCTGCCGCAGGTGCTCGGCGCCGTCCGCCAGGTCCTTGATGAGGGCGGGCAGGTCCTCCACCGTCTCCGCCACGGCGGGCTCGGGGTCCGTCTGCAGGTGCCGCGACACGTACTGGATGACGCTGCCCAGGTCGCGCTGCAACGACGCCACGTTCTGCGACAGGTAGCCCACCGGCCCCATCAGCTCGTGGGCGATGCCCGCCGTCACCTGTCCCAGGGTGGCCAGGCGCTCGGACTTCAGCATGCGCCCTTCCACCTCGCGGATGCGCAGCTCCAGTCGGGCAATCTTGAGCGCGTCATCGAGCGCGGCCTGGAGCTCCGTCCGGTCCCACGGCTTGACGAAGTAGCGCGTCACCTGGCCGCGGTTGACGGCGTCGATGACGGCCTGCATGTCCGCGTAGGCCGTGACGAGCATGCGCTTGGCGTCCGGAGCAATCGTGCGCGCCCGCTCCAGCAGTTCCACGCCCGTCATGCCCGGCATCCGCTGGTCGGAGAGGATGACGCCAATCTCGCCCCTGCGCTGCTCCAGGAGCGCCAACGCCTCGCTGGGCGAGGAGCTGCGAAAGATGCGGAAGCGCTGCCCGAAGTTCGCGTCGAAGACCCGGAGGTTCAGCGCGTCATCGTCGACGTAGAGGACCGCGGGGAGTTCAGACGGGTTCATGACGCTCCTCCAGGCCAGCGTCCCATGAAGGGGGCCAGGCTGGTAGGGCCTAGGATAGCGCCTCACCCCCTTGGCGATCTGCTGGGTACCGCACGCACCACCAGGATAGGGCAAACGCCTGACGCGTCGCGCCTTCCGGAGAGCCCCTCTCCGTCCAGGGTCGTGTCAGCGCGAAGAAGCCGACTGTTGCGGAACCGTGGCCTCCAGGTCGCCTTCCAGCGCCCGGGCCACCGCATCCACGGAGCCGAAGCTGGCCCGGGGAAGCGAACCCAGGAGCGAGAGCACCAGGGCCGGGGCCTCGTTCTCACGGGCCACCCAGGTCAACTGCCGCGCGGACAGCGGAAAGACGGCGCCGTCGAGCGCCTTGTGCAGCGATTCCGCCAGCGGCAGCGGCGGGCCTACGCGCGACTCCAACTCCGACACACCCTGGGCAAGCCGTTCGCGTGTCATGTCGTCGTTCATTGGAAGCAAGTTAAGCAGCGAACGCCCACGGCCGCCGACCTTTTTTCGCGCTCGTGGAGCAGGCAGGGGGACAAGCCGTGCAACCCGCTTGTGGGTGGTCAGCACGCGGCACACGTCCCACCGTTACCGCCACGAAGTGTGCCGGATGGCACCTGCTTGGGAGGACACACCATGGTGGACAGCAAGGGTAAATCCGAGGAGACGAAGCACAACGCAGTTGGAGACAACGGTTATGCGGAGCGCATCGAGCATGTGGAGGGCACGCACCCAGAGCCCTGGCCCGGCATCCGCGGTCGCTCGGACGATGAGGAGAACGAGCTGCCGACCGGAACGTCTCGCGAGCGCCAGGCAAGCGTGACGCAGACTCAACGCAAGCTGGAGCAGGAGGCGCACGGCCGCAAAGAGCCGACGCGCAAGTAACAAGGGTCCATCCGGGCGCTGCCCCGCCCGCGCGCGCCCCAGGACGGGCACACGGAGCGGGGCAACCGGACGGCCTAGAACAGCAGCCGCGTGGGGTGCTCAAGCAGCCCGCGCAGCTCGCGCAGGAACTCGGCGCCAATGGCACCGTCGATGACGCGGTGATCGCACGACAGCGTCGCCGTCATCATCTTCCGGACCGCCAGCTGACCATCGCGCACCACCGCCTTCTCGGAGACGGCACCCACCGCGAGGATGGAGGCCTGCGGCGGGTTGATGACGGCGACGAACTGGTCGATGCCGTACATGCCCAGGTTGCTGACGGTGATGGAGCCGCCGGTGTACTCCTCCGGCTTGAGGGCACGCTTGCGAGCGCGCTCCGCCAGCTCACGCACGCCCGACGCGATGGCCTGCAGGCCCTTCTGGTCCGCATCCCGGAGGATGGGCGTGATGAGGCCTTCCTCCAGCGCCACCGCGATGCCCACATCCACACTGTGGAACTGGACGACCTTGTCGCCCTGCAGCGAGACGTTGATCTTCGGGTAACGGCGCACCGCCATGGCCACGGCCTTCACGATGAGGTCGTTGACGGAGACCTTGAGGTCCATCGCCTTCGCCTCTTCGCGCACCTTCGACGCCGCCTCCATGTCCACCTCGATGGTGAGGTAGAAGTGAGGCACGCCGGGCTTCACCTCCGTCATCCGCTGCGCGATGACCTTGCGCATGGACGAGAGGGGGAGCACGGTCGGCTCGGGACGCACGCCCGGAGCGGGCTGCGCGGCCGGGGCCTTCTTCGCGGCAGGAACCGCCGCCGGTCCACGCGCGAGCGCCTCCTCGATGTCGCGCTTCACCACGCGGCCAGACGGACCGGAGCCACTCACCTGGGTGAGGTCCAGACCCTTCTCGCGCGCGATTCTCTTCGCCACGGGGCTGGCGCGGAGACGCCGGCCACCCGCCTGGGCCGGAGCCGCCGCGGGCTTCGCTGCCGCCGGCTTCTCGGGAGCCGGAGCAGGCGGCTTGGGCTGCGCCGCCGGAGCGGCCGGGGCCGCCTTGGCGCCCTTCGCGGTGAGGTACGCGATGGGTGCCCCTACCTTCGCCATCTGGTTCTCTCCGACGACGATCTCCGCCAGGGTGCCGTTGTCGTAGGCCTCGATTTCGAGGTTGGACTTGTCTGTCTCCACCTCGGCCACGGCATCGCCGGAGGACACCTTGTCCCCCTGCTTCTTGAGCCACTTGACGATCTTCCCCTCCGTCATCGTCGGGGACAGGCTCGGCATCTGGATGGCGATGCGGTTGTCGCCGCCGCCCGACGATGCGGGCTTCGCGGCGGCCTGCGGCGCGGGGGCCGCGGGTGCCGGCTGGGGCTTCTGCTCAGGAGGCGCGGCGGCGGGCGCGACCTGCTTGCCGGCCCCCACCTTCTCACCCTTCGCACCGATATAGGCGATGGGCGCGCCCACCTTGGCCATCTCGCCCTCGCCGACGAGCACCTGCAGCAGGTACCCGTCGTCGTAGGCCTCGATTTCGAGGTTGGACTTGTCCGTCTCCACCTCGGCCACGGCATCGCCGGAGGACACCTTGTCCCCTTGCTTCTTGAGCCACTTGACGATCTTCCCCTCCGTCATCGTCGGGGACAGGCTCGGCATCTGGATGGGAATGGCCATACGCGTTCAAGCTCCCTCGCGGTACAGCACCTTCTTCACCGCGGCGATGATCTTCGGTGCGTCCGGCTGGGTCGCGTTCTCCAGGTTCGCTGCATAGGACATGTTGACGTCCAGGCCCGTGACGCGCTCCACCGGCGCGTCCAGGTCGTCGAACGCCTTGGACTGGATGATATCCACCACGGACGCGCCCACGCCGGCGAGCGCCCAGCCCTCCTCCACGATGACGGCGCGGTTCGTCTTGCGCACGCTCGCCAGGATGGCCTCCTCATCCAGGGGCCGCAGCGTGCGCAGGTCCAGGACCTCCACGCTGATGCCCTCCTTCGCCAACTCCTCAGCCGCCTGCATGCAGAAGTAATACATGCGGCTCCAGGTGATGATGGTGACGTCGGAGCCCTCGCGCTTCACGTCCGCCTTGCCGAGCGGCACGACGTGCTCGCCCTCCGGCACCTCACCCTTGATGGCGTAGAGCCGCTCGCCCTCGAACATGAGCACCGGGTTCTCGTCCCGGATGGCAGCCTTGAGCATGCCCTTGGCATCCGCGGGCGTGGCGGGCGCAATCACCTTCAAGCCCGGGAAGTGCGCGTAGTTGGCCTCCAGCGCCTGGCTGTGCTGGCTGGACAACCGGCCGCCAGCGCCGCCCGGACCGCGGAACACGATGGGGCAGCGCAGCTGGCCACCGGACATGTGCCGCAGCTTGGCCGCGTTGTTGACGATCTGGTCCATCGCGAGAATCGCGAAGTTCCAGGTCATCATCTCCACCACGGGGCGCAAGCCCACCATGGCCGCGCCCACGCTCAGGCCGGTGAAGCCCAGCTCGGCGATGGGCGCGTCGATGATGCGCGCGCTCCCGAACTTGTCCAGCAGTCCCTGCGACACCTTGAAGGCGCCGTTGTAACGGCCCACTTCCTCGCCAATCAGATAGACGTTGGCGTCGCGTTCCATTTCCTCGGCGAGCGCTTGGTTCAGCGCCTCGCGGTACATCAACTCGGGCATCGTCGGCTCCGACTCGAACTCGAAAAAGGGTTGGTAGACAGGTCAGCGCGCGCCTAGCGGATGAGGCCCGCCTTCTTGTCGGCCGCCTCGGCCTGCTCGCGCGGCTCCAGGTCCCACGTCACCTTCAGCTCCTGGCCACTGGGGTACGTCGGCCAGTTCACCTTCTGCCCCAGCACGCGCTCGCGGGGGCGCACGTCCTCCTCGCCCTCCTCCACGATGGTGTCGCGCCACAGTTCGTCCAGGCTGGGCTCGGGCGACTCGTCGGCGAACTTCACTGCCTGGTCCACCTGCGCATTGACCTCCGCTTCGATGGACTCGAAGACGTCGTCCTGGGCCAGCCCCTGCTTCAGGATGTAGGCGCGCAGCTTCGGAATCGGGTCGCCCTTGCGCTCATCCTCCACCTCCTGCTTGGTGCGATAGGTGGCGGGGTCGGCCATCGAGTGGCCGCGGAAGCGGTACGTGTTGGCCTCCAGCAGCACGGGGCCCTTGCCGGCGCGGCAGTACTCGGCGGCGTCCTTGACGGCCTCGTACATGGCCAGCACGTCCATGCCATCCACCGGCTCGCCGCGCATGTCGTAGGCGCTGGCGCGCTTGTAGATCTCCGGCACCGCCGCGATGCGGGAAATGGCCGTGCCCATCCCGTAACGGTTGTTCTCGCAGATGTAGATGACAGGGAGCTTCCACTTGGACGCCATGTTGAACGTCTCGTGGAGGGCGCCCTGGCTGGCCGCCGCGTCGCCGAAGTAGCAGACGGTGACGCGGTCCTCGTTGCGATAACGGCTCGCGAAGGCCATGCCCGCCGCCAGGGGAATCTGGCCGCCGACGATGCCGTAGCCGCCGTAGAAGTGATGCTCGATGTCGAAGATGTGCATCGAGCCGCCCTTGCCCTTGCTGTAGCCGGTGTCCCGGCCCATCAGCTCGGCCATGACCATGCCCGCGTCGCTGCCACGGGCCAGCGGCTGGCCGTGGTCACGATACGCACTGAGCATGTAGTCATCCGGTCGCAGGGCCTCCACCGGTCCCACCGCCACGGCCTCCTGGCCGATGTAGAGGTGGCAGAAACCGGCAATCTTCCCCAGCGTGTACTGCTGACCCGCGCGCTCCTCGAAGCGACGGATGAGGTACATCTTCCGGTACATGTCCAACAGCAGTTCTTTTGAGTACGGGCTGGCCACTGCGGAATGCCTCCATGCTGGCCGCCCACGGAACTCCCGGGGCGGCAAACGCCGAGCGACTCAATAGCCGCGCGGCAGTGGGACTTCAAAGCCTTTCAAGCCCCGTCCACGCCACGTCTGTTTCAGGCGCGGTGCGTCAGGAACCCAGCGCGAAGTGCGGGACGGAAATGACGCCATCCAGCAACTCCACCGGCCGGCCCGAATGGTCCGTGGCCAGGTGAATGACGGTGGCCTCTGGAAACTTCCGCCGGTAGTCGTTCGCGTGCGTGGGCTCATTGTCAAACGCAGCCACCACGCTCCCCAGGCGGCCCAGCCGCGCGTGCGCCTCCCGCTTGAAGGCGTCGTCGTCCTCGGCCAGCGTGGGCTTCATCACGAGGAGCACCCGGTCGTCATCCGGCAGCACCAGGCCGTGACGGCGCATGCAGGAGACGGAGCCTTCCCGCATGGCCTCATGGCGGCCCGTGACGTAGACGAGCCTCGCGCCGGTGGCCACCACCTCGTGGGTGAAGCTGGCCGCGCCGTCGATGGCCTCGTCGTCCACGCAGTAGTCGCTGGTGAAGAAGCGCTCGGCCCAGAAGCGGCGGGCTTCGGCGAAGTGGGACTCCACCAGGGCGTCCTCCAGGCCGCAGGCGCGCATGGCCTCCTTCATGTCCCAGCCCGTCACCCAGTGGTGCGGCTCGCAGGCGGCCAGCACGGCCAGCGAGCGGGCGGCACCATACTCACGGAGGATGCGGGCCTGCCGGGGCCGGTTGTCGAACAGGGTGGAGTCCAGGTCGAACGCCAGCACGGCGGAGGAGCCCTGGGAGCGGGCGCGCTCCAGGATGGAACGCAGGGTGTCACGCCAGTCGTCGCGAATACGCTTCTTGAAGTCGTCGTAAGCCATGTGCGCCGGGGAGATTACCCCCGCGCGCGCCAGGGCGCCGCCGAAACCTCCACCAGGGCTGACATGCGCCCCCCTGCCTGGAGCGTCGGGCCCGCTTCAGGCCGCGGCCTTCCACCCCGAACGGCTGGGCGGCATTCCGGGGCCGGGGTCCGTGAAGCGCTGCATGCGCTGGATGCCGTTGCGGTCCAGCACCAGCCGCACGAACTGGACGGAGTCCTGGCTGCGGTCCGTCTCCTCCTCCACCACCGTGAAGCGGAACACCATGTCCACCGGGTAGCGCTTGGTGCCGCGGATGTGGCCCACGGACAGGTCCGCCAGGTCCACGTACTCCAGCGCCAGCTCCGGCTCGTCCATGTCGCGCAGGAAGCGCTCGACGTTGAGGCGGAGGATGTCCGTCACGCCTGTCAGGCCGCGCTGCGTGCGCGGCAGGTGCCGGGCATCCAGGACAATCTGCTTCTGGTAGCGAATGACCGTCTCCGACAGCTCGCCCTGCGTCGCGGTGAGGAAGTCATCGCGCTGGCGCAGCGCCGCCACCGTGTCTGGAACCTTCAGCGAGGGCCCGTAGTCCACCCGCTCCTCACACGCGCCAATGACGCGCCCGGTGACGGGGTCCACCAGGTCCGTGGTCCGGTCCGCCAGGTGCATGGCCGCTACCCGGCTGAGCATCCGGCGCAGGCCCTCCTTGATGCGGTCCTTCACCATGTACCCCACCACGAGGATGAGGAAGAAGTTGAGGCTGGCCTGCGCGTAGCGCTCTTGCGCCCAGAAGGCCACCGCGGTGGCGACCGTCATCGCGATGCCCGCGGCCAGCGCGAAGAGCATCTCCTCCCAGCCCTGCCGCTTCTGCCGCCGCTTCGACGACAGGAACAGCACGTTCATGCAGAACTTCTTCAGGAAGCCCAGCCGAAGGATGTACTCCTCGTTGTCCCCCGTGGGACTGAGCACGCTGCGCAGCCGGTGCTCCTTGCGGTACGCCTCCTCCCGCAGCACCGCCTCCATCAGCCCCTTGCGCA
Organism: Myxococcus sp. CA005; assembly: GCF_006518205.1. Lineage (NCBI taxonomy): Bacteria > Pseudomonadati > Myxococcota > Myxococcia > Myxococcales > Myxococcaceae > Myxococcus > Myxococcus sp. CA005. Next base: position 32,767 of record NZ_SRLV01000031.1, read on the forward strand.
GCCCATGCCACGGCTCGCCGCGGGGCAGCGACTTCATGTCCGCCACCGAGCGCCGAAAGCCGCCCTCCACCAGCAGGCTGACGTATTCGTCCACCAGCCGCAGCGACGCCCGCGAGCGCTCCTGCAGGTGCAGCTCCCCCACCGCGCGCAGCCACACGCGGAAGCGCGCCAGCACCTGCGTCACACCCGCCTGCATGGCCAGGATCTCGGACTCCAGCACCGCGCACGCGTCCGTGGTCAGCGCCGCGGGGCCCTCGCACCGCGACTCCACCCCGGTGGCGAAGCGGCGCAGCGCACCGCGCAGCACGCAGGAGAGGAGCTTGGCCTGGTACACGACGTCCTTCTCGGACCCCATCCCCGTGCGCAGCCACGCCTCCAAGCGCACCAGCGGCGAGGTGTCCGAGTTCAGCAGCTCGTTCACCGCCATCACCGGCGTCTTGAAGCGCACGTAGTTGTGGATGTCCGCGTAGAAGTCCGCCCGCGGGTACGTCTCCGCGTCGATGTTCAGGCTCCCCGGCAGGAAGAGATACGCCTCGACGAGGTAGCGCGTCTCATCCGCCCCGGAGGGCTGATACTCGAGCTTGATCTCAAACTGCTTCCGGTCGTGGACCTCGAAGCGGCTCTGCAGGGGTGCGGGTGACTGGGACACACCTGGAGTCTACGCTACATCCCTGTCACGCGGGAGTGACCCCAACGTCACACATCGTTGGGGCCACATGGATATCACCCGCCAGTACCGGTCCGATTCGCTGGCGCCTCCGAGGGCACCGGCAGGGTGGCCGGCACAGGCGTGGACTTCGGCTGGGGCCGGGCGTTCCACACCTGGGTGGCCAGCAGCAGCCCGAGGAAGGACAGCGGCAGCATGGCGTAGGGCCAGTTGCCCCAGTTGGCGGCGGTCTTCGCCTCGTCACCCATCGGCAGGATGGAACCCAGCAGGATGGACTGCAGCGCGGTGCCCGCGTACACGGCGCCGTCGATGATGCCAACAGCGAGGCCGGCGTTCTTCTTCCCGCCGAAGTCCATGCTGGCCGTGCCGGACAGCATGCCGTGCACGCCGATGACACACAGGGACATGAAGATGACCGTCCAGCCCAGGGCCACGCTCTCCAGGACGAACACGGAGATGACGGCGCCCACCGACATGCCGGCGTAGAGCACGGCGGACACGGGGCCGCGGCGTGAGTCGAAGACGCGGTCGCTGATGACGCCGGCGAACATGCCGCCGGTGATGCCCGCCACGCACAGCAGCATGCCCCAGTTGGCCGCGACGAACGTTTCGCCAAGGCCCGTCGCCTTCGCGAACTTGGGGTACCACTGCATGATGGCGTTGCGCATGAAGCCGCTGCAGAACTCGATGCAGAGGATGATGATGATGGCGCGGTTGGTCAGCATGCGCTTCAGCACGCCCGCCACCCCCAACTGCGGCCCCGTCTCTCCGGAGGACGCGTCCGCGGTGTCGAAGTCCGGATGGCCCGCGTGGCTGGGCGTGTCGCGGATGACGAAGTAGTCCACCACCAGGAACACGGCGAGGATGGCCGCGGGCACGAAGAACGCCCAGTACGTGGGCGCCGCCTTCACGATGAGCCGGCTCCAGTCGTAGGCGAAGTAGATGCCCAGCGAGATGAGGATGCCGAACACGCCGCCCAGCAGGCCGCGCTCGCGCACGTGGAACCAGGCCGCGTTCACCTTGACGATGGAGACCGCGCCGAAGCTCTGGAAGTACATGTTGACGGCGTAGAGGAACGACAGCGTCGCCACCAGGCCGCCCGGCGGCGCCCAGTTGTGCGTCAGCACCGCGTACACCACGCCGCCCATGGCCACGTTCGCCACCGCCGAACCCGCGGCCGCCATCAGGATGGTCTTCCGGCCGCCCAGCTTGTCCGTCAGCGGGCCGTTGAGGAGGAAGGCCACGCCGTAGACGGCGGTGCCCCACGCGAAGATGGTGCCGAAGTCCGCGTTGGAGGTGCGGTCCCCCATGGCGCTGGTGGCCACGTTGAGGTTGTAGCGCCCCATGTAGAGGAACGCGTACGTCATGCCCAACGGGAACCAGTTGAAGAACCGGCGGCGCTTGAATGCCTCCGAGTGTCCCAGCTCCACCTTGGGCAGGCGCGTGAGGACGAGGCCGATGGCCCCCAGGAGGATGAGGATGGGCAGGAACTGGGCCAGCCAGGGGGGCAGCGACGACATGCAGCGACCTCTGCGGTGGATTGCGGAACGCCGCGCACCCTACCCCGGCACGCGGCCGTGCGAAAACAATGCACGCCCTTCAGGGCTGCAGGGCGAGCAGCCGCGTCAACGCGACTTCCGTCTTCGCATCCGGGATGTCACCGCGCCGGCACGCGTCCAACACGTCCTGGATGGGACGCCAGTGCAACTGCGTGCCCTCCTCCAGAGGCGAACCATCCCCTTCGGGCTCCTCGGGTGACAGGTCGGTGACGTCCACCGCGGCGGGAAACACCTTTTCGGACAGGATGCCCGGCGCCAGGAAGAAGGCGCCGCCCAACAGCCGGATGTCCTCCGGCTTCACGTTGAACCCGGCCTCCTCATGCACCTCTGCCGCGGCGCGGCGACGCAGGCCGTCCTCGCCCTTGTCCTCCGGCTCCAGCAGTCCCGCGACAATTTCTTCCACGCGCAAGTAGCCAGACGCAGGGTCTGGAACGGTCATCGCGTCACGGCTGTCCTTCCGGAAATACGCCGCGGGCCGGAGGTTCATCCGCGTCAGGACCTCCAGACCTGACGCGCCGCGGCGATAGACGAGCACCGCCACCGCGTCCAACCGGGGCCGGTCCACCACGTCCACGCGGTATACGGGAGAGGAAGAACCGTCCGCGCGCCGGTTGCGGCAGCGCAGCCGCCGAACCCTGAGAAAGCCCTCGTCGCATCTCGCGGTAGACGAGAAATCCTCGATGATCTCGATGTCAGTCACACTGGAATGACGCTGCCGCATGTCCGCCTGCTCTCCTGTGGGGTAGGAACGCCGATGGCAGGAACCTGGCCCGCCATGGTGGCGTTGCTTGCCCGACAAAGCTTGATCCCGTACCTTGCGCCCGCTTTACCGCTGTCTCCCTCCCGAAACACGGAATTCTCTTGATGCGTCGCCTCCTGCTCGGCCTCTGCTGCGCCCTGGCATCTGCTTCGTGCATGCCGGTGCTGGAAGGCCAGGACTACAACCTCGAGGGGCAGGAGGTGCGTCTGACGCTCCTTCATACCTCGGACATCCATTCGCGCCTCATCCCCTATGACTTCACGCCGTTGAAGACGGACGTGGACCTGGGGACCATCCCGGAAGCGGGTCCCTTCGGCGGCGCCACGCGCATGGGGGCGTTGCTCAAGCGCGAGCGCTCCCAGGGCGAGCGTGTGCTGCACGTGGACTCGGGCGACTGCTTCCAGGGCGCGCCCATCTTCAACCTCAACACCGGCGAGGTGGAGTTCAAGTTCCTCTCCGAAGCGCGGCTCGACGCGGCCGTCGTGGGCAACCACGAGTTCGACGCGGGCCTCCTCAACTTCACCCAGATGGCGCAGCAGCACGCGATGTTCCCGCTGCTGGCGGCCAACTACTTCTGGGACGACTGGCGGGCGAACGGCAACCACCAGACGGCCCTGGAAGTGGAGCCGTACACCATCCGCAACGTGAAGGGCCTCCGGGTGGCCATCATCGGCATGGCCAACATCTCCTCGCTCAACTCCATCGTCGAAGGTGGCAACAGCCTCCAGGTGACGCCACTGGAGCAGAACGAGGTGGCGCGCGCCTACGTGGACCTGCTGCGCCCCGTCACCGACCTCATCGTGCTGGTCAGCCACCTGGGGCTCCATGAGGACCAGGACGTCATCCAGGGCTACGAGGCCTATTACGAGTACTCCCGCGCCAAGGCCTACGTGCAGCGCCAGAAGGCCCCCTGGCAGGTGCTGGAGTGGTTCGGCCCCGAAGGGGACGACAAGTCCGTGGTGCGCGTGCGCATCCCCGGCGTGGTGGGCGTGGACGCGGTGATGGGTGGCCACCTGCACGTCGTGCTCAACCCGCCGCAGCTGCTCACCGACCCCGCGGGCCGCAAGGTGGTGCTCGCGCACTCTGGCGCCTTCGCCAAGTACGTGGGCCGGCTGGAGCTGGTGGTGAAGATGCCCGAGGTGCTCGGCACCGGTGAGGGCGGCGAAATCATCAGCCAGGACTACCGCGTGTTCCCCATGGACGCCCTGTGGTGCGACGACGCCATGCGCCGCTTCCGCCACGACAACAGCGTGTTCTGGGAGGAGGGCCAGTTCCTCCGCGACGAGCGAGTCCGTCAGGCCATCCAGGCGTGCAAGAACCAGGAGGACCGGATGACCACGCATCTGCTCCAGCCGTACATCCTGGGCATGGACTTCAACTTCCAGCTGACGTCCATCTTCTCCTACGCGCCGCGCGACGTGCAGCGCCGCAACAACTCCACGGGTGGTGACTCGCCGCTGGGCAACATCGCCGCGGACTCCATGCGCAAGCGCCGCCGCGTCGAGGCGGAGATGGCGCTCACCAACTCGCTGGGCATCCGCGACAACCTCTACGCGGGCGTGGTGAGCCAGGAGTCGATGTTCAACGTGTTCCCGTTCGAGAACACCATCAACATCATGTACCTCTCCGGCAAGGAGATGCAGGAGATGTTCGACTTCGTCACCGAGCGCTCCGCGGAGCGCGGCTGCGTCAGCCAGGCGCAGATCTCCGGCGCCCGCTTCACCATGGACTGCGCCCAGGTGCAGGTGAACGACCTGCAGACCCCCTGCAACCCGGAGCTCAACGGCACGGACTGCCCCAACCAGGACCGTCAGGGTCACGCGCCGTGGCAGTGCCTGGTGGACCAGAGCAGCGACTCCAGCGTGGGCCGCTGCTACGCGCACCCGGGCACCAACATCCAGATCAACGGCAAGCCGCTGGACATCACCGGCACCTACAAGATCGCCGTCAACGACTACATCGCCAAGGGTGGCTCGGGCTTCAACGTCCTCAAGCGCAACACCACCCGCATCGAGACGGGCATCTCGCTGCGCGACTCGCTCATCGGCTACATGCAGGGCTTCTGCACCTGCGAGGACATCCTCGCGGGCCGCGAGACGTCCAAATCGGGCCACTACTGCGGCAACCTCGTCAACGGCCGCTGGACGGTGAACGAACAGGTGGTGGGCTCCTGCCGCGCCGCTGCCGACTTCAAGGCCGCGCTGGACAAGCAGGTGGGCAGCTGTGACTGCAAGGATCTGCTGTCGCTCCCCTCGGACGCCGCGGAGCGCTGCGGCGTGCCGGGCCTGACGGCCGAGGATATCCAGAGCCAGTGCGACGTGCCGGAGGGTCCGTACACAGGCCGCTGCAGCTGCCGGGATGTGCTGGCGGGCAACAACCCCATCTGCGGCACAGTGACGAACCAGCTGCGGAACTTCTGTGAGAACCCCACCTCCGTGTCCATCGCGGACGCGGTTGAGGATTCCCGTATCGGCCGGAGGGTGAAGTAAATGAAGCGCCTGCTCTTCCTGTCGGCCCTGGCGGCGGCCGGCTGTTACACCCAAGAAACGCCGCAGCCTGATGGCGTCGCCTCGTTCCGGGTCAACCTCACGGGCATCTACACCGGCGGCACGCGTACCCCGCTGCCGGTGGTGAATGAGTGCGCCACCGCGCACGGCGGCCAGGACAAGGTGCCGCTGGAGGTTCGCGGCACGGCGGACTGCCGGCTGACCATGCCCCGGACGCCGGTGGACTTCGACGTGGAGATCCTCGCCCTGGACGCGAAGGGCCAGCCCATGGAGTCGTTCAACGGGCCGGTGTCCTTCCGCACGGTGCCGGGCAACCTGATGGGCGAGTACCGCTACCGCTGGACCCAGCTCACTAACGGCCGGGGCACCGGCACGGTGCGCTCCGGCCAGCTCTACGGCGACGCCCACGTCTGGGTGCAGGACGAGCCGCCCCAGGTGGATTACGCCGACGGGCAGGTCATCCCCGGCGAGCTGCCCCAGGAGCCGGCGACGCGCACGAACGCCACCGGCCTGTCGCGGATGATGAAGTTCGAGGAGCCGACCATCTCCACGGTCCAGGTTCCGCAGAACAGCGATCAGCTCACCGCTTATGCCGGGACGTACATGCGCATCGGGCGCAACCCGGAGGCCGGCCCACCGCTGCTGCAGAACTGCGCCGAGGGCGACCCGAACGACAAGCAGCCGGTGACGCTGCTGGTGACGGGCACGGACCCGGGCGGCTTCTTCGTCACGGACATGACGGCCTGCCGCGTGGGCGAGAACAGCGTCCCGGGCGCCAACATCCAGACGGGTGAGCCGGACGGCTACTATCCCGGCCGCTTCAACTCGCTCTACGTCTACAACTACTCCTTCCCCGAAGGGCTCGACCCGGGCGACCTGCTGTGGTCGGTGTCCGGCTCCGTGCAGGAGTTCACCGCCACCACGCAGCTCACCTTCCCCGCCTGGACGACGCGCGAGCGCGTCCGGCTGCTGCCCCAGTCGGAGTGGGACAAGTACCTGAAGCTGAACCCGCCGGTGGAGATCAACGGCCGGCTGTGCGGCTACAGCGGTTCGCTCTACATGACGGACCCGCTGTGCGGTTACAGCTACGGCAACTACAAGATGGAGAGCCTGGAGTCGTCACTGGTGAAGCTCAGCCGGGTGAAGTTCCCGCGCGTCTTCCACAACTGTGACGCCAACGGCAACGGCAACGTCCCCTTCTTCTGTCCCAATACCCGCGCGGGGACGTGGGGAAGCTGCGGCACGGACAACCCGAACGATCCGGACATCGCCGAGCGGCAGTGCAACATCGACTGCACCATGGGCATTGGCCAGTTCGCGGGGGTCCACTGCGCCGAGCGCAACACGTACAACGGCTTCGGCCAGTTCGTCGTGGAGATGAACCCCACCGGCGCCGCCTCGGCGGGCCTGGACGAATCCGTCCCCGGGCGCATCCAGACCTTCACCGCCTCCGTCAACGCGGACCCCACCATCGTCAACTGGGCCCAGTCGGACACGTTCAGCAGGGATCAGCGCGTCAACGTGTCCTGCGACAAGGCGGCCAACGTGCGCTTCGGCGCCAACGGCACGCCGGTGGCGCTGACGGCCCAGACTCCGCTGCAGCACACCATGGCCGCGGGTGAGGGCGTCGTGTACGCCTCCGTCCAGAACCGCGAGGATGGCACCCTCACCTGCAAGGTGGCGGCGGACGCGCGCACGCGCATCAACCTGGTCACCAAGGACGCGGTGCCGGACCTGGTTCCCGACTGCCGCGAGGATGACCCGAACGCGGAGGCGGCCCAGCAGTGCCGCAATCTGCATGCGGCCACCTTCGACGTCGTGGGCCACCTGCGGCAGGTGAGCGCCGCCCGCCCTCGGTGGAACGTGCTGCCTCGCGACGTGGACGACATCTGCTGCTACCCCGGCCCGGGCATGGAGTGCCCGCGACCGATCCGACCTTGCGTCAATCCGTAGTCTTCTGATGATTCTCGCGACCCGGTGACGGGAAGCAGGGAGGAGCGGTCCATTGGGCCGCTCCGTGGAGAGGGACATTGAAAACGCTGCAGAAGCTGGCCCTGACCGGCCTGATTTCCCTGAGTGCGCCCGCGTGGGCCAGTGACTTCGTGGACACCCGTCTGTCGTTCGTCTTCGCGGACGACAACGTGCTCGCGGGCTCTGGTGAGACGACGCCGAACAGCCCCGATGCACGGTTCGGCGCCGGCAACCAGAACACGCAGTTCTACGACAACTTCAACACCCGGTTCTCCGGCTTCGAGTCCCTGTCGAACGTGGTGCTCTACAAGCGGGCACCGGCGTTCTTCGAGGGTTTGACGACCGAAGCGGCGCTGACGCTGCTGGTGCTCGAGCGGCCGTCGGGCGGCGTCGACATCCGGGACAACTCCAGCTACATCCGCCTCAACTACCAGCCGCCGGGCTGGAGCGAGAAGGAAGGCATCTCGCTCGTCGGCTTCCCGGTGTCCGCGGACCGTTTCCGTCTGGGCTATGCGTACCGCATCTCCTGGGGTGGCAGCGGCGTGTTCACCACCCGCGCCGCCACCAACGGCGTGCCCGGTGGCAAGCTGCAGATCACCCGCGACAACTGGTACGCGTACGTCGGCGGCAAGACTGCGCTCATGCAGAACGAGCTCATCCGCGAGGAAGAGACCAAGTACGGCCTCATGGCCGGCGCGGGCTGGGACATCCTGGAGACGCTGCGCGTCGAGGCCGGCGGCGGCTACTTCCAGAAGGGCCTGGTGCCCGGCCTGGCGACGCTCGGCGTGGAAGCGCCGGTGAACGCCGCGGGCGTGTCCGGACAAATCGTCTACCACGTGGGTGTGCCCGTCGGCACCAGCGTGGACTTCCGGCTCTACAAGAACGACCCGGACATCTATCAGCGCTTCTTCGCGCCGGAGCAGTACCCGGGCGGCCTGTCGTACACCGTGTCGCTGGAAGGTAGCTACCTGTCGCAGACGCTGGAGAAGCCCAACGACTTCGGCGCCACCAAGCCGCAGGGCGCCACCGCCGTGGCCCTCCAGGCGCGCGCGAAGTACGACCTGCTCCGCGTCAGCCTCCTCGGCCTGTACCGCAGCCTGTCCTTCATCCAGTTCGAGGTGCCGGGCTTCCCGCCGTTCCAGGACTTCCCGGAGGGCACGGAGCTGAAGCCGGAGATGTTCCTCGCGGTGGGCGCGGACTACCACCTGCCGAAGCTGCACTTCACGCCGGGCTTCATCATCGGTGTGCAGCAGCCGGCCTCGTTCCGCAGCCCCACGCCGGTGCTGGGCGGCAACAACCCGCCGGAGAACCTCATCGGCACGCGCACCGTCGTGGTGCGTGACGTGAACCAGCTCAGCATCCTTCCGGAGACGTGCGGCCGCGGCGGCGCGGCGTGCAAGGCGGAGCCCATCTACTCCGCGAAGGCCACGTTCCGCTGGGACCTGTCCGACTCCGTCGCCGCCGTCGGCGAGGTCTACTACACGTACGACACCAACCGGACCACGTTCCGGGACGACGTGACGGGTGTGGCGCAGCCGAGCTTCGAGCGCCCGCACGCGCTGGGCTTCAACACGATGCTCCAGGCGCGCTTCTAGTCCACCGCCCTGCCCCACCGGGGCAGCCAGAAGGACTCCGCGGCCCGGCCTCTCCTCGTGGGAGGCCGGGCCGTCGTGCGTCAGACGGTCGTCATCCGCACCACCTCGTCGAAGGCGGTGAAGCCCTGGGCCAGCTTGCGCACGGCGGCCTCGCGCAGCGTCCGCATGCCGGAGCGCCGGGCCGCGTCCACCATCTGCGAATAGGGGGCCTCGCGGGCGATGAGGTCTCTCAGCTCGCCCGCGCTGGTGACGATTTCGAAGACGCCCGTGCGGCCCACGAAGCCGGTGCCACGGCAACGCACGCACCCTGCCCCCTTGAGCAGGCGCACACCACCGGGCAGCAGCGGCAGGGGCGCCTGGAGCGCGAGCAGCTCATCCGGTGTCAGCGTCGTCTCCTGCGCGCAATGACTGCACACCCGGCGCAGCAGCCGCTGCGCCATGACGCCCAGGAGGCTCTGCGCCAGGAGGAAGGACGGCACGCCCAAATCCCGCATGCGCGCCACCGCGCCCAGCGCGTCGTTGGTGTGCAGCGTGGACAGCACCAGGTGGCCGGTGAGCGCGGATTGAATCGCGTTCTCCGCCGTCTCCGGGTCGCGAATCTCGCCCACCATGATGACGTCCGGGTCCTGGCGGAGGATGTGGCGCAGCGCTCCGGCGAAGTCGAGCCCCACCTTGGGCTGCACCTGCACCTGGTTGAAGGCGTCCCACACCATTTCGATGGGGTCTTCGATGGTGGTGACGTTGACGTCCGGGCCCGCCAGCGCCTTGAGCGCGGAGTAGAGCGTCGTCGTCTTCCCGCTGCCCGTGGGGCCCGTGACGAGGATGAGGCCGTGTGGCTGGTCAATCCAGGACTCGAAGGCGCTCTTCTCGTCGGGCTCGAAGCCGAGCTGGGCGATGTCCTGCACCAGCGTCTCCGGGTCGAAGATGCGGATGACCACCTTCTCGCCGAACGCGGTGGGCAGCGTGGACACGCGGAGTTCGACCTCGCGGCCGTCGCGCTCCGTCTTGATGCGGCCGTCCTGCGGCTTGCGGCGCTCGGAGATGTCGATGCGCGCCAGCATCTTCACGCGCGAGACGATGGGCGGATGCACCGGCGCCGGCAGCGTGTGCACCGGGTGCAGCACGCCGTCGATGCGCAGACGCACCACGCTGGTGGTGCGCTTGGGTTCAATGTGGATGTCCGAGGCGCGATTGTCGAACGCGTAGCGCAGCAGGTAGTCCACCGCCTGCACCACGGGCCGGTCCGACGCCTCCAACTCCTGGGTGCCGCTGAGCGAGACGAGCTGCTCGAAGTTGGCGACCTGGGCTCCGGCGGCGGCGCTGAAGTCGTCGGCGGCGCGCGCCAGCGTCTTCTTGAAGCCGTAGATGTCGCTGATGGACTTGAGGATGTCCGCCTTCGCGCTGAGGACGGGCTCCACCGGCAGCCCCGTCAGGCGGTGGAAGCTTTCGAAGAGTTCCCGGTCGAAAGGGTTGGCCACCGCCACCAGCAGCCGGCCCTGCGGGGTGCGCTCCAGGGGAAGCAGCACGTGCTTCTGCGCGTAGGGCCTGGACACGGTGCGCGTGGCCAGCGCCATGTCGAGCTTGAGCGGGTCAATCTTCCGGTAGGTCATGCCGGCGGCGCGCGCGGCAGCCTCCGTGACGCGGTCCTCGTCCAGCACGCCTCGGCCGTTGGACAGCGGCACCTGGAACGCCGCCACGATTTCCACCGGAGATACGTCGTACCGCGCGGCCTCCTTGCTGCCCCCCGTGGCCCCCTGGTGGGCCTTGAGCACCCGGGCGCGCGCGGCGCCCTCGCGGGCCAGCACCTCCTGGGCCTGCTGGGGTTGCAGCAGCCCCTGGGCAACGAGCGCCTCCAGCACGAACAGCGTGGTGAAGTCATCCCGGCTCTTCGGAGCAGTGCCACCCACGCCGCTCACTGGCTGTACCAAGCGCGTCTCCTTTCACCCCGGCCACCCGCCGGAGTGCGACCCCGAAGCGTACCAGACGGACTCCGGCACACGGTGGTGCACCGAGCGGAAAACACCCCTGCGCCCCCCGCTCCACCAGCCAGGCATGGAGCCGCTGTCAGGCACGTCGTGCGGCCGTGCGGGCACGGCGCCGCGCCACCGTCAGTGCACGGTGCTCGTCACCGCGAGCACGGCGGCATCCACCAGGGACTCTGGCGTCGGCCGCTCCGCGACGGCCGCCGCGGGCACGCCCAGCCGCTCCAGGGCGGACGCCGTCGTCGGACCGATTGCCACCACCCGAGCGGTGGCCAGGCGCTCGCGTCCGGCCTCTTCCACGAAGGCCTCGGCCGTGCGCGGCGAAGCGAAGAGCACGACGTCCGGCGGTGAGGCATCCAGTAAGGCCAGCGACTCCGGTGGCAGGGGCGCGGGCGTGGCGCGATACGCCGTCACCCGCGTCACCAGGAGGCCGTACTCTCTCAGCCCGTCTTCCAGCTCACGCCGGCCTTCCTCGGCGGCGGGAAGCAGGACTTCGTCACCCGGTTGCAGCGCATCCTTGATGAGGTTGAGCAGGGCCGCGCCCGTGCCCTCGGAAGGTTCGGCCACCACGACCAGGCCGTAGCCCTCCGCGGCGCGCGTCGTGCGCGGCCCCACGGTGGCCACCTTCACCCGCTGTATCCGGTCCTGGGTGCCCGCCTCGCGCAGGGCCTCCATCAGCGCATCCACGCCGGTCGGGCTCGCGAACACCACCCAGGTGTAGCGCTGGATGTGCTCGGCCGCAGACGCCAGCGGACGTGGGTCCTCCGGAGGATGCAGTTCCAGAAGGGGCACGCTCAGCACTTCGGCGCCCTCATCCTCCAGGAGGAAGCACAACTCCTCGGCCCGCTCACGCGGGCGCGTCACCAAGACTCTCTTGCCTTCAAGTCGCCGTTCCACGCGAGCAGCAGTCTAGGACTCCCGCGCCTCGAAGCGGCGCGCGAAATCACGCAAGATGTCCGCCGCCCCACGCGAAAGCAGGTCATCCGCCAGGGATTCACCCAGTGCATGGGCCTGCGACACGGGGCCGCGCACCTCGCCCCGCACCACGTGTGTGCCATCCGGACGGCCCACGAGTCCGCGCAGGAAGACGGTGTCGCCCGACACGGTGGCATACCCGGCCAGGGGCACGGTGCAGCCCCCCTCCAGCTTCGCCAGCAGCGCGCGCTCGGCGGTGACGGCGATGCGAGTGGTGGCGTGCTCCAGCGGCACCAGCAGCGCGCGCACGCGCGCATCGTCCGTGCGGCACTGGATGGCCAACACGCCCTGCCCCACCGCGGGCAGGCTCACCTCGGGCGGCAGCACCTGGGTGATGACGTCCTCCAGGCCCAGGCGCTTGAGTCCGGCGTAGGCCAGCAGCGCACCCGCGAGCCCCTGCTCCCGCGTCCTCGCCAGGCGCGTCTGCACGTTGCCGCGCACGCTGACGATGTCCACGTCCGGCCGGCGCGAGCGCAAGATGCAGCTCCGGCGCAGCGACGACGTGCCCACGCGCGCGCCCTGCGGAAGCGTGTCCAACGTCAGCCCGCCCAGGCCACAGAAGACGTCGCGCGGATCCTCCCGCTCCGGCACCGCCGCGAGTATCAGCCCTTCCGGGAACACGGACGTCATGTCCTTGAGGCTATGCACGGCGATGTCCGCACGGCCGTCGAGCAGCGCCTGTTCGATTTCCTTCACGAACAAGCCCTTGCCGCCCACCGCGGACAACGGCGCGGACAGGAAGCGGTCTCCCTCGGTGGTCATCTCCACCAGGGTCACTTCCAAACCGGGATGCCGCGAGGTCAGCAGCGCGCCCACGTGACGCGCCTGCCAGAGCGCCAGGGGACTCTGCCGGGTGGCGATACGCACGTGCGTCATCACTTGCCCCCCGTGGCGACCTGGACTGGCGCGGCCATGACGGAGGGCGCGGCGGCGGCGGTGCCGACCTCCTCCTCCAGGAGACCGAACAGCTCGGCGGCGGCACCCGCCAGGCGGTTGCCCTCCCCTTCCGGCCCCACGGCGCGCAGCCGCGCGGTGGGCTCATGCAGCAGCTTGTTGACGATGGCTCGGCCCATGGCCTCGATGCTCTTGCGTTGCTTTTCGTTGAGTCCGTCGCCCAGGGCGCCCAGCGTGCGCTCCACCTCGGAGCGGGCAATGGCTTCCGCGCGCTGACGCAGTCGCGCCAGCACCGGCGTGCCCTCACGCAGCGCACGCTCCTTGACGAAACGCGCTACTTCCTGCGCGACGAGCACGCCCGCCTTCTGCGCCTCTTCCGCGCGCGCCGCGGCGTTGTCCGCGACGAACTTCTGGATGTCGTCCACGTCGTATGCATGTACCCAGTCCAGCGTGCCCACCGCCGGATCGATGTCGCGAGGCACCGCCAGGTCCACCATGAACAGCGGCCGCCCCCGGCGTCCGCGCCCCAGGGCGCCCACGTTGTCCCGCGTGAAGAGCGGCGCCTGCGACGCCGTGCTGCACACCACCACGTCCGCCGCGGCCACCAGACCGAGCAGCTCCTCGAAGGGCCTCGCCTGTCCGCCCACCTCCGCCGCCAGCGCCTCCGCTCGCGACAGGGTGCGGTTGGTGACGTAGAGCTTCGACGCACCAGCCTGCTTCAAGTGGCGCGCCGCCAGCTCGCCCATCTCCCCCGCGCCCACCACCAGCACCGTCTTGCCCGCGAGCCCATCGAACACCTTGCTGGCCAGTTGCACCGCCGCCGCCGCCATGGACGTGGCCGCGCGGCCAATGGCCGTCTCCGTGCGCACGCGCTTGGCGCAGCTGAAGGCCGCCGCGCACGCGCGCATCAACTCACCACGCACCGCGCCCGCGCCCTGGCCCCGCTCGAAGGCTTCCTTCACCTGGCCCAGAATCTGAGCCTCGCCCAGCACCATGGAGTCCAGGCTGCACGCCACGCGGAACAGGTGCACCAGCGCCGCCTCGCCCTGGTGCTCGTAGAGGTGCTCCAGGGCTTCCACCCCGCCCAGCACCTGCAGCTCCATCAAGGCGCGCTGCCGCGCCATCGCCGCGTCCGGCGCGAACAGGTACACCTCCACGCGGTTGCAGGTGGACACCCAGAGGGCCTCCACGGGCGCCTGGGCCAGCCGCTGGAGCACGTCCACCTGACGCGACTCCGGCAAGGCCAGTCGCTCGCGGACGGTGAGGGGCGCCGTCCGGTGGGACAGGCCAATGCAAATGAGCTCCATACTCAGGGCATCCTCATGGCCGCCGAGGGCGACGACACGTCATACGAGGACAGGAAGGACACCATGACCAGGCAGAACCCCGCCATGGTGAGGAAGGCCACCCGCCGCCCCCGCCAGCCCGCGACGGAACGCGCCACCAGCAGCGCGGCGAAGACCGCCCACGCAACGAGGGTGGCCAGCGTCTTCCCATCCACGGTCCAGGGGCCCGGCGCGGTGCCCACGAAGAAGGCCCCCGTGGCGAGCGTGATGGACAGCGCCAGGAAGCCCCACACCACCAGGCGCCGGTTCAGCGTGTCCAGGAACTCCAGGGAGGGCAGGCGGGAGAACAGCAAACCGAAGCGCTTCGCCTTCACCTGCCGCTCCATGAGCACGTACATGACGCCCACTCCCGCGGCGACCGCGAACGCGGCCAGCCCCATCAGCGCCAGGGTGATGTGCAGCGGCAACAGCGGCTGACGCACCCCGGGAGGCAGCGGCGCCTGCCCGCCCTGCAACAGCAGACCGGGCAGCAACGCGGCCAGCGCCAGCGGCGTGAGGAAGGCGCCGATGACGGGCCGGCGGTAGCGCACGTCCAGGAACAGGAAGATGGCCAGCAGCAGGAAGGCCAGCGCGGAGAAGCCTTGCGCCAGGCCCACCGGCCGCCCGCTCTGCACCCCGAGCAACTCGAAGAGCGCCACGCCATGCAGCGCCAATCCACCGCCCACCAGCACGCGCCCGGCCGTGGCCAGGGCCTCGGACTGGCGGACCAGGTAGGCCAGGTAGACGACAGCGGCGATGCCATACGCGTGGCAGGCGAGCGAGACGAGCGTGTGGCTCATAGGGGCAGGCTCATAACCACGGAAGACGGGCGAATCAGCCCATCTTGTTGAGGATGAAGGCAGCCAGAAGGTCTGCTTCAGAGTCCGGTTTCTTGTCCGCGCCCTCTGGCCTGGGCGCGCCGGCGGCGACCTCCGCTACATACCCTGGAACAACCTCATAGGCGTTGTCCCCCACCAGCACCGAGTCGGCCATCTGCTCGGCACCCAGTCGGGCAAGTTGCTCCTCGGTCTTCACCCGGGCCACCAACCCCTGGGTGTCTTCGCCCGACACGAGTTGGACGAAGTGGACCGCGGGCATGAGGGGGAAGGCCACGCCGCCTTCCGCCATCACCACCAGCCGGCCTTCGCGCAGGTCTGCTTTGTCCGCCAGCGCCCACTCCTCGAGCTGGGTCTGGGGCAGGAAGAGCTTCGTCACGCCTTCCAGCTTACACCAGCCACCCCTCCCCAGGGGGAACGCTTGGGGGAAATGGTTGAAACAGGCGCCATCCATCCGCATCTGAGCCGCCAGATTGGCTGATGGCCGGCCGATCCTTGCAGGCCCACCGGACGCGTACTACACGCGGCGGAGGTGCCCGGACAGGGCACGAGGAGACACCATGGCAGGCGCGGACGTGACGAACATCGGGGATGGCGATTTCAAGCAGCAGGTCCTGGACTCCCAGGAGCCCGTGCTGGTGGATTTCTGGGCGACGTGGTGCGCGCCGTGCCGCGCCATCGCGCCCTCCATCGAAGCGCTGGCCTCGCAGTACAAGGGGCAGGTGAAGTTCGCCAAGCTCAACATCGATGAGAACCAGGACACGCCGCAGGAGTACGGCATCCGTTCCATCCCCACCCTGCTCCTGTTCAAGGGCGGCCGCGTGGTGGAGCAGATTGTCGGCGCGGTGCCCAAGGCCCGCATCGAAGAGGCGGTGAAGAAGGCCCTGACGTAGACGCGCCGCGCTGCGGGGTCGGACGCGCGAGAGAGCCCCTGCTGCTCTTCCGCGCCCCTCCCCGCGGCCTCCTCCTGTCTCAGCCCAGCAACTCCACGCAGCGGCGGAGCACCTCCAACCGCGAGTAGCGCTTGTCGTTCCCAGGCACCACGTGCCACGGCGCGTCGGGGCGGTGCGTGCGGTCCAGCATCTCCTGGATGGCCGCTTCGTACTTCTTCCACTTCGCCCGGTTCCGCCAGTCCTCGGGCCCCAGCTTGTAGCGCTTGGCCGGGTCCGCCTCGCGCTCGCGAAACCGCAGCAACTGCGTCTTCTTGTCGATGTGGATGAAGAACTTCACCATCCGCACACCGTCCGCGGTGAGCATGTGTTCAAAAGCATTGATTTCATCGTAGGCGCGCCGCCATTCCGCCGGCTTCGCGAAGCCCTCTACCCGCTCCACCAGCACCCGGCCGTACCAGCTCCGGTCGAACATGCAGACCTCGCCCGCGCCCGGCGTCTTGCGCCAGAAGCGCCACAGGTAATGGTGTCTGCGCTCTTCCTCTGACGGCGAGGAGATGGGCCAGACTTTGTAACCACGCGGGTCCATCAGCGTGGTGAGCCTGCGAATGGCGCCGCCCTTGCCGGAGGCGTCCCAGCCCTCGAAGACGATGACGGCCTTCCGCCCCGCCAGGTAGTTCTGGATCTGCAGTTCGAAGACGCGCTCCTGGAGCGTTTTGAGCGTCTTCTCATATTTCGCGTGTTCACCCGCCGAGACAGACGGGTCGACCGCTGCGAGTGTCACAGTGCCGTGAGGACATACGGGAAACACGTATCCATTTGCAGTCTTGTCATCAATTTTTTGAGATCGTTTACGAGTCAAGACAGACCCTCCAAGGTTGTATTGACAGCGATGACTTCAACCGCCAAATAGGCACATAGCAGTGTCTGTGTTGGCTGACTGTTTTCACTTGGAGTATTCATGGCACGTCCACGCAAAGAATTGTCCACCGTCCCGCTGACGCCGGCCATGGTGAACTGGGCCGAAGCCTTGGGAGACGCCATTGGCCGCGGCATGCTGCGCGCGCTCAACGACGGGATGCCCAGGCTGGGCAGCACCTCGCCCAGCTCTACCGCGCTCACCGCGGGCCGACGCCGCGGCCGTCCGCCGAAGGTGATGGCGGGCGCCAGCCTGGTGTCACTGGATCGCCGTTGCACCATGGAGGGCTGTAGTCGCGAGCAGCGCTCGAAGGGTCTGTGCTCCGCGCACTACCAGGCCGAACGCCGCCGCCAGATTTCGGGCAGCAAGTCGGCCTGAGTGCCTGCACACCGGACACCCGCCCACGGCCCTGGGCGATGACCGGTCCAACGCATCAGCCCTGCCAAGGGTCGGAAACGGACGACGTCGCCTTGAGCAGCTCCCAGGCCGCCAGCACGTCCACCACGCGTTCCACCTCGTTGGGCAGGGAGCGAGCCCGCTGGGACTTGAGATAGTCCTCCGCGAAGGCCCTCAGCCGCATCCCCACGAAGAGCCGCGCCAGTGCCACCTCCGTCTGACCGCTGAAGTCGAGGAAGCGCACGCCAAAGCCGCTGCGGCCCTCCGGCCCGTCCCCCCGCTCCTCCCGCACGATTTCCGCGCGCGCCTGCACGGGCGCGGCGCCCGGCTCCAGCGCGAAGCGCACGCCCAGCACGGTGCCCAGCGGCAAGTAGAAGGTGCTCTCCAGGAACGCCCCGCTGACGCTGACGTTGACGGACACGAGGCTCGCCTCGAAGCGACGCTCGCCCGCCTCGTCATCCACCCACACCTCGAAGCGCGTGGCGAGCTGGGCGCGGGGAAAGTGACGGTGCTCCGCCTCGCCCTGGTTCATCTCAATCAACGGCGTGAAGGTCGGCCTCGGCTCGGGGCTCACCGCCGCCACGTTGCCGCCAGGACGCGCCGGAACCACCGCGGGGCGGACCTCCTTCGCCAGCGCCGCGGCCTGCACTGGCGCTCGCGCGGGCGCGCGCACCGGCGCCTCCACCCGCGTGCTCCCGACTGCCTTCTGGCCACCCTTCCTCTGCATGACGCGTCCTCATCTGCCCGGGAGGACTCGCCCTCCACGTGCGTTGGTGGGGTGATTCATACACCACCCCATGCCGCGCGCCGAGAAACGCTTGCGCCCGTCTCGCGAGGATAAATCCGGAATTTCTCAGAACATGTGACGGCGCATGCTGATGTTCACCAGCAAGCCGATGCTGAGCATCACGGAAAGCAGGGATGAGCCGCCATAACTCATCAACGGCAGGGTGATTCCCGTCACCGGCAGCAGGCCAATCACCATGCCGATGTTCTCGAACACCTGCCAGAAGAGCATCGCCACGACGCCCACCGCGACGAAGGCGCCGAACCTGTCACGCGCGTTGAAACCCACGCCCAGGCCGAAGATGAAGATGGCGCCGTAGAGCACCAGCAGGACGATGCACATGACGAAGCCATGCTCCTCCGCCCACACGGAGAAGATGAAGTCGGTGTGCTGCTCGGGCAGGAAGCGCAGGCCCGTCTGGGTGCCCTCACGCCAGCCCTTGCCGGACACGCCGCCGCTGCCCACCGCGATTTTCGACTGCGCCGCGTGATAGCCGCTGCCGCGCAGGTCCGCCTCGGGGTCCAGCCAACCGGAGATGCGCTGGCTCTGGTGCTTCTTCAGGTGGTGCCGGACGATGGTGGGCCGAGGCTCCGGCACGTCACGGATGTAGTCGTTCCAGATGACGATGCCCGCGGCGAACACGCCCGCCACCAGCGTGGCCACCAGATACCAGCGCACCTTCCCGAAGAGGACGATGGTGAGCGATGACAGGCCAATCATCAGCGCGGTGCCCAGGTCCGGCTGCACCAGCACCAGCGCGAAGGGCACGAAGACGACGAGCACCGGCTTCCACAGCCGCGTCAGGTTGTACGAGGGCGCGTTGGGCTGGAAGTCGTCGTGATAGACCTTGGCCAACATCAGCACGACGCCAATCTTCATGAACTCCGCGGGCTGCATGCGGAACGGGCCGATGACGAACCAGCTCTCCGCGCCCTTGGCCGTGTGGCCGAAGAAGCGCAGCGCGATGAGCAGCAAGATGTTGCCCACGTAGATGGGCAGCGCCATGCGCTGAATCCACCGGTAGTCCACCAGGCACACCACCAGCACGGCGACCATGCTGATGCCCAGGTAGCCCATCTGCGAGCCCCAGACGGGTGAGTGCGGCGGCCGTGACGCCGAGGCGAGGTTCCAGATGCCCAGCCCGCACACCGCCAGCACGGAGAAGATGAGGCCCCAGGGGATGTGGGGCACCATCCGGCGCTCAATCCGCAGTTGCACGCGTGCGGTCCTCTTCATCGCCCGGAAGCCGGGCCGGTGGCCGTACCCTTCGCGTCAGCGCCGCCTCGTCGGCCGAGGGCGCGCGCGTCACGGAGGACGGCGTGTAGGGCTGGTTGGGACGCGGCGGCGGAGCCGTGGCGTCCAGCTTCTTCAAATCGAAGTACTTCTGGAACACCGCCATCGCGGTGGGCGCCGCGTCCGAACCGCCGTGGCCGCCGTGCTCGTTGAGCACGACGATGACCAGCTCCGGCTTGTCCGCCGGCGCGAACCCCGCGTACCAGGCGTGGTCGCGCTCGAAGTAGCTCATCTGGTGCGTCCGCAGCCGGATTGCCCCCAGGCGGGCCACCTGCGCGGTCCCCGTCTTGGACGCCACCAGGATGTCCTTGTCCCGCATGTGATTCATGCGCGCGCGATAGGCGGTACCGCCCGGCTCGTGCGCCACCATCACCAGGCTATCCACCACCGCCTTGAGGTGCGCGGGCGGCAGGTCCACCTTCCGCACCACCTCCGGCTGGAACGACTCGATGGTCTGCCCGTCCAGGTTCTCCAGACGGTTCACCATCTGCGGCTTGTAGAGCGTGCCGCCGTTGGCGATGGCCGCGTACACCAGCGCCAACTGGAGGGGCGTGACGTTGTTGTCGCCCTGGCCAATGGAACTGTTGAGCGCCATGCCCTTGGTGTAGCCGCCGGGCGACGCCTTGTCGTGATAGGCGCTGGTCGGCATGATGCCTGGGACCTCGGCCACCACGTTGACGCCCGTGGGGCTGCCCAGGCCCAGGGCCTTGCCCATCTCTCCAATGGGGTCCAGGCCGATGGTGTCCGCCACCTTGTAGTACCAGGTGTCGCAGGACGACTTCATCGCCGTGAAGCCATCCACGAGCCCGTGTCCGGCGTCCCTGTGGCAACGCCAGGTGCGCGCGCCCAGGCGGTAGCCTCCGGGGCAGTTCACCACCGTCTCCGGGCGGAAGGCGCCGGACTTGAACGCGGCCAGCGCGGTGACGACCTTGAAGGTGGAGCCTGGGCTGTAGTGCTCGGCGGCCACGCGGTTGATCATCGGGTCCAGCGGATCTCTCGACAGGAGCGCCATCTGCGCGGGCGTCACGCGGCCAGTGAGCAGGTTGGGGTCGAAGCCCGGTCGCGACACCAGCGCGCGGATGAAGCCCGTGTTGGCGTCGATGGCGACCACCGCGCCCGTCACGCCGGGGAAGGCCCGCTCCGCCTCCTCCTGCAACCGCATGTCGATGGACAGCACCAGGTTGTTGCCCGGACGCGGCGACACCACAGCGTTGTCGCCCAGCTTGTCGTTCAGCTCTTCAATGGTCTGCCCGCGCGCGTTCACCACTTCCTTGCGCACGCCGTCGGTGCCGCGCAGCCGCTGCTCGAAGTAGCGCTCCAGCCCGCGCCGGCCAATGTAGTCCCCCAGGGCGTAGCGGGCGCCGTCGCCATTGAGGCGCTCCAGCTCCTCCTGGGTGATTTCATTCATGTAGCCCAGCACGTGCGACAGCACGGAGTTGGTGCGGTAGTGCCGGTGCGGCACGGGCGCCACCTCCACGCCGTCCAGGATGTCGCGGCGCGCAGCCAGCCGGTCGTACTCGTCGCGCGACAGGTCCACGCGCACCGGCACCGGCTGGAAGGGGGCGTTGCGCCGCCCCATGCGCACCATGTCCTCCACCTTCTTGCGCTGGTCCGGGTCCCACTGGAGCAGCTCCGCCAGGCGGGGGATGACCTGCTCGTAGCAGTCCGTGCAGAAGGCCGGGGTGATGAAGGCGTCGAAGGACGGGCGGCTGTCCACCAGGATGGTGCCGCGCGCGTCCTTGATGACGCCGCGGTCGGCGCGCAGCCGCACTTCCTTGACGAAGTTGGCCACGCTCTTGGCGGCGTACTCCTCGCCCCGGGTGATTTGCAGGCGGTAGAGCTGGATGGAAATCAGCCCCAGGCCCGCCATCATGGCCAGGCCCAGCCACAGGAAGCGCCGCTTGAGCTCGCGCCCCGGCGTCGTGTTGCCCAAGGTGGGTGGGGTCACCGCAGCAACCCCGTGGGCCGCTCCTGAGACGCCTCGAAGCGCCGCAGCAACGGGTAGAGCGCCAGCGCCGCGATGCCCGTGAGCGCCACCTGCAGCGGCATCTCCGCCAACTGTGAGCCCGGACCGTCCTCCTTCACCGTCAGCCAGGTGAAGAAGGTGGCCAGCAGCGAATGGCCCACGTCCGCGCCCATGGCGAACAAGGCGAAGGCCAGCGGACCCCGGACCTCCACGAAGGTCGGCACCAGCCTTCCCACCAGGAAGATGAACACGGCCAGGAAGGTGTAGAGCCAGGTGGGCTGCCCGCTCATCAGGTCGAGCAGATACCCCACGGAGAAGGCGGAGAAGGTCCCTTCGAGCAGCGAAGCCCGCAGGGCCAGGAACGCCACCAACACCACGGTGACGTCAATCCGGCCGAGCTCCAGGCCCGCCTGCTTCACCAGGACCGATTCCAGCGTGAGCAACGCCAGCGCCAGTGCGACGGACACCAGGAACTTCATTTCGACGCGCCCTCCGCGGCGCTGCCCGGCGCCATGGCGCTGTAGGGGCTGCCCACCACCAACACCTCTTCCAGCTTGCTCGTATCCACCGCCGGGACGATGTCCGCGCCCTGGAACATGCCGTGCTCCTTCTTCTCCAGGTTCGTCACGCGTCCCACCACCACGCCGGGCGGATAGATGCCGTCCGTGCCCGCGGTGATGATGAGGTCACCGTCCTCCACATCCTCGGTGCGCAGCATGTTCTCCAACTTCAGGGGCCCGCCTCCCGTTCCCGCCGCCGTGCCCCGGGCCCGCGAGCGCTGCACACGCACCGCCACCCGGCTCTGCGGGTCCGTCACCAGCGCCACATCCGCATACCCGCCCGTCGCCCGGATGACCTGTCCCACGATTCCATCCGGCGTCACCACGGACATGCCGCGAAACACACCCTGCTGCTCACCACTGCTGATGCGGACCGACAGCAGCTTCGCCACCGGATTGACGCCCACCACCCGCGCGGGGATTTCCGGCCCGGGCTCGGCCTCCGCGTAGTTGAGCAGCTTGCGCAGCCGCTCGTTCTCCATCCGCGACTCCCCCAGGGACTGCACCGCCGCGCGCAGTTGGAGGTTCTCCAAGCGCAATGCGTCATTCTCCTGCCGCACGCCTCGGAGGTCCAGGTAGTTCTGGACCCCAGCCACCCCACCCTCAATGACGGACGTCAGCCCCTGTTGCACGGGGGACGCGACGGCGATGATCGCCCGGTCGACGAAGTTGGGTTCCCTGCCCTTCCGGCCACCGAGCAGGAAGGCCACCAGCGGCGAAAGGAGCAGAAAGCCCACGATGAGGGGGCGGTAATACCGCTTCAGGAGCGACCACACAGGCAGGAGTTTCCGGGGGTGTAATGGGGGAGCAGGGGCTGGCTAAGGGCTCTAAATCGCTTGCATTTTCCGGTGCGTTATCCTAGGCAGTCAAGGCCTGCATGGGGGGCGGTTCCTGGTCCACCACCCACCGGCCGGGCTACCAACAACACCGCGTCGCGAGTCCTTCCGCACGGCTTTTCTCGGCGCGTTTGCCCCAGAAGTGACGACAATGGACGGTCTGAATCCCCGGAAGGTTGCCTCGCTCCTGTTCATCATCGGCATCGCGGTGGTGTTCACGCTCCAGTTCGGCCCGGGCAGTTCTGGCTTCGGCGCCACGGGTGGGGCGACGGCGCCCGGTTCGGTGGCCTCGGTGAACGGCAAGGAAATCCCGCTGCGTGACTTCGCCGCGGCCTGGGCCCAGCAGATGAGCTTCCTGCGCTCGCAGGGCAGCCCGGTGCCCGAGTCGCTCGCCCGCCAGTTCGGCATGCATAACCAGGTGCTCGACCGGTTGGTGAACACGGAGCTGCTGGCCCAGGCGGCCGAGCGCCACGGCATCGCCGCGTCCGACGATGAGCTGCGCAAGCTCATCCACCAGAACACGGACTTCCAGAAGGATGGCCAGTTCGACTTCGAGCGCTACCAGCAGGTGCTGCGCGACTTCTACCGGAAGTCCCCGCAGGACTTCGAGGCGGAGCTGCGCCGGCAATTGGCGGCCCAGAAGATGATGGACGTGGTGCGCGGCAACGCGGTGGTGTCGGACGACGAGGTCCGCGCCCGCTTCGAGAAGGAAGGCAACCAGGCGAAGGTCGTCTTCGCGCGCTTCCTGCCGGCCATGTACGCCGACAAGGTCCCCAGCCCCACCGCGGCGCAGCTGGCCGAGTGGAAGAAGGCGCACGAGAAGGACATCAAGGAGTACTTCGAGGCCAACCGCTTCGTGTACCAGCAGCCGGAGCGCATCCGTGCGCGGCAGGTGCTGGTGAAGCTGCCCCCGGAGGCCACCGCCGACCAGAAGAAGGCGGCCCTGGAGAAGGCGCAGGCGCTGCGCAAGGAAATCGAGGGCGGCAAGGACTTCGCCCAGGTGGCGCGTGACAGCAGCGAGGACCCGGGCAGCAAGGCGCGCGGTGGCGACCTGGGCTGGGTGGAGCGCGGCAGCTGGGAACCGGCGCTGGCGGACGCGGCCTTCGCGCTGAAGCAGGGCGAGGTGACGCAGCCGGTGGAGACGAAGTTCGGCGTGCACCTGGTGAAGGTGGATGAGAAGCAGGCCGCCCAGGACAAGAAGCTCGAGGACGTCCAGGACGAGATTGCCACCACGCTCTACAAGCAGGACCGCGCCAAGCAGCAGGCCCGCGCCGAGGCGGAGAAGGCGTTGGCCTCCGCCAAGGCGGGCCAGGACCTGAAGACGCTCTTCCCGCCGGAGAAGGAGCAGCCCGCGCTGCTGCGCTTCGAGACGGAGACGCGCCCGGAGGCCGTGGAGACGGACAGCTTCACCGCCGAGGGTGAGGCGGTGCCTCACCTGGGCCCCGCGCCCGAACTGGTGAAGGCGGCCTTCGCCGTCAGCGCCCCGCAGCCGCTCGACAGCGTGTTCCCCCTGGGTGAGGGCTTCGTGGTGGCGCAGGTGGTGGAGCGCCAGAAGCCGGACGCCGAGGGCTTTGACAAGCGCAAGGAGGAACTGCGCGCCCAGGCCCGTCAGGCCAAGCAGATTGAGCTGACGGAGTCCTTCCTCAAGGCGCTGCGTGAGCAGGGCTCGGTGGTAACGAACACCGCCGCCATCGACTCCGTGGTGGGCACCGGGTGAGTCCCGGCGTCCAACCGTGACGCCCCCGAGGGCCGGGCCGAGGGTACTCCCCTCCCCGGCCCTCTCTCATTGCGGGCTTCGCGGCCAACAGCGCCGAAGCGCCAGCTACCGCTCCGGGAACTCGTGGGAGCCTGTGCCGCCGTTCGGAGCAATGGGCTCGGCGATGCAGAGCGCGTCCCGGCCCCGGGCCTTGGCCGCGTACATGGCGAAGTCCGCCGCGCGGATGAGGTCCAGCGCGGACGAGGCATGGTCCGGGTAGGTGGCCACGCCCACGCTGGCGGTGAGGCGCACGTCCAGGCCCTGCTCCAGGAGGAAGCCCCGCCCCCGAAAGGCCTCGCAGACGCGCTGGCCGATGACGGCCGCGCCCTCCGGGTCCGTCTCCACCAGCAACATGGCGAACTCGTCGCCGCCGTAGCGGAAGACGGCGTCCAGGTTCTGCCGGCCCAGGGTCATCAGCAGGTCCCCCACTTCCTTCAAGGTGGCGCTACCCACCAGGTGCCCATGGGTGTCGTTGATGCTCTTGAAGTGGTCCAGGTCCAGGAAGACGAGCGACAGCGGGTGGCTGAAGCGCTCCGAGCGCTTCACCTCCTGGTCCAGCAAGGCGCGCAGGTGCCGGGCGTTGTAGCAGCCGGTGTGCTCGTCCGTAATCGTCAACTCCTGCACCCGCCGGAAGTTGCGCGCGTTCTCAATCGCGATGGCCGCGTAGTCCGCGATGGCGGTGAGAATGGTGAGGTCCTCGTTGGTGAAGGGGGGGTCCATGGGCCCGTTCACCAGTTCGATGATGCCCAGGACCCGGCCCCGGGCCAGCAGCGGCACCGCGAGGATGGAGCGGGTGTGGAAGGCGGAGGCTTCATCGAAGCGTGGCGAGAAGCTGGGGTCCCCACCCACGTCATGGACGAGCCGCGCCGCGCCGGACGTGAAGACGGCGCCGGCAATGCCCTCGCCCGGGTTGAGCTGGAGGCCCTTGAGCACGTCCGCGCCGTCACCCACCGCGATTTCGAAGTAGAGCTTTCCGGTGCGCTCGTCCTGGAGGATGAGCGACCAGTTGCGAGGCAGCAGCAGGCTGCTGACCTTCTGCATCACCAGCGCCAGCACCTCGCGGAGCTCGAGCGTGGACGTCAGGGCCTTCGCCATCTCATTGAAGGCGGCCAACTGCTCCACTGTCCGCTTCATGGCCGACAGGAGGTCCGCGGGATTCATCCGTAGAGTCCACTCCGGGGCACAAGTCTGGTAAGGCCGGGCCGAGCCGTAACATGCACATGAACGCAGATCAAACGTTGCTCGTCCTGGCCTCGGCGTCGCCGCGACGCAGGGAACTTCTGGCACAGCTGGACATCCGTTTCACCGTTTCCGCGGCGGACATCGACGAAACGCCCCACGCCGGCGAGGCAGCGGAGGCCTATGTCGGGCGGCTCGCCCGGGAGAAGGCCCACGTGGTGGCCTCCCGCCACCCGGGCGCCTGGGTGCTGGCCGCCGACACCACCGTCGCCCTGGGCGCCGAGCTGCTGGGCAAGCCCCGGGACGCCGAGGAAGCCCAGGCCATGCTCACGCGCCTGTCCGGGCGGACGCATGACGTCTACACGGGCGTGGCCCTGGCCGGCCGGCATGAGGAGACGCTGGTGGTCCGCACCCGCGTCACCTTCCGCGCACTGAGCTCCGGGGAGATGTCCTGGTACGCGAACAGCGGCGAGCCCCTGGACAAGGCCGGTGCCTACGCCATCCAGGGCAAGGGCGGTTTCCTGGTGGCGGGCGTGGAAGGCAGCACGTCCAACGTCGTGGGCCTGCCGCTGGGCGAGACAGTGGCCCTGCTGGAGCGGGCCGGCCTCCCCTTGCCCTGGAGGGCCTCATGAGCGGAAGCGTCGCGGAGCGGCTGGCGTCGGTGCGGGAGCGGGTGGTGGCGGCCTGTGCCCGGGCGGGGCGGCCGGTGGAGTCGGTGACGCTGGTGGCGGTGTCCAAGCTGAAGCCCGCGGACCTCATCCGCGAGGCCTATGCCGCCGGTCAGCGCGACTTCGGGGAGAACTACGCGCAGGAACTGCGGGACAAGGCCGCGGAGCTGGCGGACCTGGAGGGCCTGCGCTGGCATTCCATTGGGGCGCTCCAGACGAACAAGGTGAAGTACGTGGCGCGGGCGGCTGGGGCCTTCCACGCCCTGGACCGGCTGGAGGTCGCTCGCGAGCTGTCGAAGCGCCGCGAGGGCGCCCCGCCCCTGCCCGTCTACGTCGAGGTCAACGTGGGCGGCGAGGCCACCAAGAGCGGCCTGGCGCCCGACGCGCTCGGCGCCTTCCTGGATGAGGTCCGCGCCCTGCCTGGCCTCCAGGCGGTGGGGCTGATGGCGCTGCCGCCCCCCACGGAGGACGAGGCCCGGGCCCGTGCGGACTTCCAGGCCCTGCGCGAGCTGGCCCGTGTGCACGGGCTGCCGGGCCTGTCCATGGGCACCACCCATGACTTCGAGTGGGCCATTGAAGAAGGCGCCACCGTCGTCCGGGTGGGCACCGCCATCTTCGGTGAGCGCGCGCTCAAATCTCCTTGAACTTCACCCGCCCCTCCGAGTTCACGCTGACCTTGAACTCGGAGCCGCAGTAGTTGCAGCGCACCTCGTCCCCCTGGGCGAGCGCTTCATCCACGGGGTTGTTGGCGTTGCACGAAGGACAGTCGAAGTCCTTGTGCGCCTTGCCACCTCCGCGCGTGGACTCCTTCTCGTCATCGTCGAAGTCGAACGAACCGCCACCACCAGACATGTGCCCCTCCTGCGGGATGGCGCCCGACACCGCGGGCTGCCCCGCGCGGAGGCTACCAGCGGTGTCGTCGAGTGGACACGCCACTGCGCGGCACTGCCGCCTGCCGGGCGAACAGGCCCCGGCCGGGAAGAGGCGTGCGGGAGCGTGACGTGGGAAAGTGTGCCTCCCCGTGAAGTGAGCGGCCAGCATTTGAATGGCTGGTCAACAACCGCGTCAGTGGAAATGGGCGGTGGCGGGAATGGTTCCAAGCCGGGTCTGGCGCGGTGCGGCCCGGCTACCTAATTTCCAAGCGAGGGAGCTCACCCGATGCAAACGCAGTCCAAGTGGGGGTTCGCGGCGGCGCTCGCAGGGCTGGTCTGGTCGGCGACGGCCATGGCCCAGGAGTCCGTGAACCCGGCGTTCGGCCCTGGGGAGCAGAGCTCCTACCGCGTCAGGTACCTGGGCATCACCGCGGGAACCGCGCAGGTGACGGTGGGTGCCCACATGAAGCAGTGGGGCCAGGACGTGTGGCCCATCGTCGCGGTGGCACGCTCCAACGACATGCTGGGCGTGTGGCCTATCAAGGACAAGTTCGTGTCCTACTGGCAGCCGGAGAGCCAGCGTGTGGTGGGCAGTGACTTGCACGCGGATGAGAACGGCTCACGCCGCCGGCAGCGCATCAAGATGGAGCCGGACGGCAAGACGGCCTTCGTGGTGAAGCAGAAGGAAGGCGAGTCCCCGCGCGAGTCCACCCGCGAGGTGATGGAGGGCACGCTGGATGTCACCGGTGCGACGTTCGCATTGCGCAACCGGGAGCTGGTCGTGGGGCAGGAGTATGCCTATCCCGTCTTCACCGGCAGCAAGCAGTTCACCCTTCGGGCGAAGGTGGAAGGGCGTGAAGTCCTGGGCACGGCGATGGGCGACAAAGAGGTCTTCAAGCTCAGCGTGAAGACGGAGTTTGGCGGCAACCTCGCCTCGAAGCGGGACATGTTCGTCTACTTCACCACGGACTCCAGCCACGTGCCGGTGCGGGTGGAGGCGGAGTTCGCGCTGGGCACTATCGTCGCGGAGATAACCGACTACAAGCCGGGCCGGAGCATGACGGTGGCCCGCGCCGAGAATGGCGGGTAGCACCCGCCGGAGAGTGAAGGGGGCGGATGGGGGCAGGATGGGCGTGGGCGGTGGTGGCGGCGATGTCCGCCACGCAGGAGCCTCAGGTGGTGTCGCCCCTGGTCAAGGTCCGGCCGGGCGAAGCAGTGAAGGGACGCAAGGAGGCGCGCCTCAGCCTCGCGCGCGGTGAGTGTGAGGCCGTGCAGGTGGTGCTTCCCGGCCGGGTGGAGCGCCCCGCCGTGGAGTCGCTGACGTTGAAGGGCCCGGGCGCGGCGCTGAAGGCCAGCGTCTGGCGCGAGGCCTTCATCGACGTGAAGACGCCGTCCAACGGCCAGGGCCACAAGGGCCCGTGGCCCGACGCGCTGGTTCCGGTGGATGCGCCGGGACATGACTCGAAGCTGCCCACCGTCTTCTACGTGGAGGTGTGCGCCCCGGAGAAGCAGGAGCCGGGGACGTACCGGGGACAGCTGCTGGTGAAGGCGGGTGGCGCGAAGTTCCGGCCAGTGCCGTTCACCGCCGAGGTGCAGCCCTTCGCCCTGCCCGCCACGTCCTCGCTGCCCAACAGCTTCGGGGTGTCGATGTACAGCATCGCCCGGGGCCACGGCGTGGCGCCGGAGTCGGCGGAGTCACGCAAGCTGTTGCGTGACTACGGACGCGCGCTCCTGGAGCACCGGGTGAGTGCCCACGGCATGAGCATGACGCCACCTCCCGTGCGCTTCGAGAAGGGCCGCGCGGTACTGGACTGGCGCGAGTACGACGCGGAGATGGCGCCCTTCCTGGACGGCAGCCTGCTGCCCTCCGGCGCCCGCTTCACCAGCACCGACGTGCGTGACAGCAAGCAGGCGAAGACGGACGCGGAGAAGACGGCGTACTACCGCGCCTTCGCCGAGCACTTCCGCGAGAAGGGCTGGCCCGCGCAGCTCTTCTTCTACGCCAAGGACGAACCCAAGCCCGAGGACGTGCCGCTGGTGAAGGCCCAGTCCACGCGGGTGCGCGCGGCGGGCAAGATTCCCGTGCTCGTCACCAGCCCGCTGGATGACGCGCTGAATGGCTCGGCGGACATCCTCACGCCCACGCTCAACTGCTTCTACCCGCGCCCCGGGCCGCAGACGTGCCGCAGCGTGGTGGAGGCGCGCGCGCTGCGCAAACGGCTGGCAGGTGACACCCGGGTGTGGTGGTACCAGAGCTGCAATTCGCACGGCTGCAACGGCGGCCCCCCGGCGGACAAGGCGGTGGACGCGGCCTACAGCGGCTGGGCTTCGTACATGGTGGACCACCCCGCCCCGCTCAACCGGGCCATGGGCGTGCTCGCCTTCTCCTCCGGCGTGGACGGCGAGCTCTATTTCGACACCGTCTTCGCCTACAACACGAAGAAGGACCCCTGGAAGGACGTCTTCGAGTTCGGCGGCAACGGCGACGGCACCCTCTTCTATCCGGGGACACCCGCCAGGGTGGGTCCTTCTGGCCACCAGCCCATCCTCACGCTGCGGCTGAAGCACATCCGGGACGGACTGGAGGACTACGAGTACCTCCGGTTGCTCGCTGAGCTGGGGGACGCCACCTTCGCCCGGACGGCCGCGCGCAAGTTGGCGCGCACCGGTTGGGACATCAACGCGGATGCGGGAGAATGGGAGGCGGTCCGCGAGGAAGTCACCACCCGGCTCCGGAAGCGCTGGGCGGAGTCCGAATATGCGAAGCGCACGGACCGTCAGACGCCGCAGAGCACCCCGTAGTCTCTGGAAGGAAAAGGATGAGCCCCCTGCGCACCCTCTTCGCGGCCCTGTTGTCACTGTCCAGCGTCAGCGCCTGGGCCCAGCTGCCGGACGCGGAGGCGGACGCGCCGGAGGCTGAGAGCGCCAAGGCCGAGGAGCCCGAGGCGCCCCTCACCGTGGCACCGTGCAACGCCGCGCTGCCGGCGCTGCGCACGCCCCTGGCGTTCATGCCGGGTGAGGTGCTCGAGTTCGACCTCGACGCCATGGGCGCTCAGGCGGGCACCATGACGATGCGCGTCCACAAGCAGAAGGATGGGCATCTCCCCATCCAGGTGGAGGCGCAGACCAACACCTTCTTCTCCAAGGTGCGGCGCGTGCGCGGCAGTGCCACCGCGTACCTCCACCCTCGCACGCTGCGCCCCAATCGCTACGTCGAAGACACCATGGAGAACGAACAGCGCCGCAAGGTGGAGGTCGCGTTCGGCCAGAAGGAGCGCACCGTCAAGGTCGACTACCAGTTCGGCCAGCGCCCCAAGGGGCAGTTCAACTACACCTTCGACAAGGACGGCCTGGATGTGGCCGGGGCCATCTACCTGCTGCGCCAACTGCCGCTCAAGGACGACCTCCAGGTGTGCTTCGACGTCTACGGCGTGCGCCGCATGTGGCGCATGCAGGGCGCAGTGGTGAAGCGCGAACAGGTGACGACGCCGCTGGGCCAATTCAATGCCTGGCACGTGACGGGCACCGCCGTGCGACTGGACCGGCCCAAGCAGAAGCGCGAAGTCCACGTCTGGATTTCAGACGACGCGCGACGCCTGCCGCTGGCCGCCGTGGGCACCATCGACCTGGGCGCCGTGCGCGCCACCCTCACCTCCGTGTCGCGTCCGGGTGAGAAACCGCAAAAGAGTGAGGGCCAAGAAACGATGAAGTGGTGAGCGGCTGACGCACCACTTCGTTGCTGCACTCAAGGCCCGTGGCCCTGCGCCGCGGGCCTTCTCATTTGCCAGAAACGTGACGGGCGGGCCCGGCCCCTGGAGGAAGCCCTCCTCTGGCACAGCGGCGAAGGTTCCCGGGTTCGCGCTGAGGGCCGGGGCGCGTCGGCGCGCCGGGCTTCGGCCCTGACTGGAAAATTGACGGAGTGCTACCTGCCTGTAGCGTCGAGGCCATGCCCCCTCCGGCCCTGACCCTCGTCGCCCCTACGCCGTCGCGCCGTGCGGACCCGGTCCGGGTGGCGGTGGAACAGCTCGCCCGCTCACTGCCTGCGCGCACTGACGCGGCTGTGCTCCTGGACCTGCTGGAGGATGACCTCCGTGAGGGATTGGATGCGCTTGGCGAGGTGGAGGCCCATTTCACGGACCTGCTCGACACGCTTCGCACGGAAGCGGTGACACCGGCCGCGCTGGTGGAATCGGGTGATGACCTGCGCGTCCTTCAACAGTTGGATTCACTCCACGACGCCGTCGTGCGGCTGCGCAAGCGCCTGTCCCAGGCCGCGAGCATGAATCGGCTGGCACATGCGCCGGTGCGCAGCCGCTGACACGCTGCTGTGAAGCCTCGTTCTAACGCCTGCCCCAGCCGCAGGCAGTGCCAGCGCACGGCCGCGAACGCCGATGCACTGCCTCGACAATGCCCGTTTCGGGCCGAGAGCAGGCGACGGCCCGCGCCAATGCGCTACCGCTCCCCGTCATCCCGGCGGCCTTGTCGTTACGAACCTCCACTCAAGGACCCGCCGCGGCAGGCGCGGCGGGAGCGGGAGCGGGAGCGGGAGCGGTCGTCGCGGGCCCCAACACGGGAGAAGGCGTCGCGGGCAGCGGGAGCGCTGGCGCGGCGTTGAGCGGCGCGGGCGTCCCCAACAACGGCGTCGGAGTCCCGGCATTCAGCGGCGCCGGCGTGCTCAGCAACGCCGGCGGCGGCGTGGCAGGATTCGAGTTGAGCGGAGGCTCGGTGGCGATGATTCCCGCGCTGGACTGCCCCGTGCCGATAAACGCACCGAACGAGCCCGGCGCCAGCGGCTGCACCGTGAACGAACCGAAGGTGGACATGGTGGGCGGCGTCGCGAACGCCCCCGTCGTCGTGCCTCTCCCGGGCGTCCCCGCCACCACGGTGGTCCCATCCAACGGCGTCACCGGAAGCTGTCCCGAGTATGTCACGGGCGTGTTCGTCACCATCGGCACGGGCAGGCCCCCACTGATGATCTCAGGCGTCACCGGCACCCCTGGCACCGTCGTGGTCTGCACGGGCGCAGTCGCCAGGCGCCCTGGAGCCGTCGCCGGCACCGTCACCCGCGTCACGGCCCCCGTATCCTGAAGCGCCCCAGCCGTCCCACCGCCTCCGATGGCCGAAGGCGCGGGCGGAGGCGACGCGGTAACAGGCGCCCCTACCACGGCGGAGGGCGGTACCGGCGTCAGTGAGCGCCAGCTCAGCGGCGGATTGCCCGTGTTCTCCACGAAGGGCCGTGAACGCACCGCCGTGCCGCCCACGTCGATGGCTACGTCCTCAAACACGAACTGGATGAAGCCGCGCGGCTCGAGCTGCGGCGGGAGGTTCCACACCAGCACCACGAGCTCCGTGTCGTCGTAGCGAGCCTGACGCAGCAGCCGGTGGGTGTCGTCATCCGCGTACGCGCCTGCGGCCAGCGCCGCCGCGTGCACGAAGGCCGTGTCCGTCAGAAGCTGTCCGTTGCGCCAGACGCTACCCACGCCCCAGACAGCCACCGCGGCGTGGGTACGCGTCATCGCCGTCCAGCCCAGGCCACTGTCCCCATAGAGCGGGACGTCCAGCAACACGCCGCCGCCAATGGCATGTTGAGGCGGGCGAGGAGGCGGGCCCGAGCCCCCCTTCCCCTGCTCCGGCGGGAAACCAGGCCGCATCAGCTCGACCCGGTACTCCGTGGCCCCCAGGCGGAAGGACGCTTCCAGCGTCCCCTTATCCCCAAAGGTAGCGCCCGGAAGGGACACGCGGTCCTCCACCGTCAGCGACGCGCTCCCCGTGCCGCTTTCAGCGAGGTCCGTGAAGGGAAGTGAGCCTTGGATGAAGAAGCCGTCTGGCTGCTCGGTCCTCGCGCTGGCCTCGCGGCCCTCGAACGTGAACCCACCTGGCGCCGCAGCCAGCAAACCGGACAGAACGAACGTGGTGAAGGGTCCCGCCATCGACGCTGCCTCCTTGGTTTACAAGGTAGGCAGCGGAGCGGGGAACGGCATGCCCCACCCCTGCGAACTAGATGAGGCCGCGCGCCCTGCGGATCTGCTCGACCGTCTTGTTGTACTCGATGTCGAAGGCGCTGGTGCCCTCCTGCAGGTGCTTCAGGCGGGAGCGAGCCTCCTTGTCGATTTCGTCGTCCACGTCGAGGTGACGCTTCATGACGGCGAAGATCTTCTGACGCAGCCCGTTATCCGCCGAGTACACCTCTTCGACGTTCCGGCTGATGAGCAGGAATTCAATCATCTGGTTGATGACGTACTCGATGCCCTCGTCGCCCATCTTGAAGCCGCGGACGTCCGCCATCTCGCGCTTCACCTGGTTGAACTTGGAATAGTCGTAGCCGCGACGCTCCAGCGCTTCACGCGTCGCCTGGTTCACACGCTCCTCGTTCGCAAGGTACTCACGCATGATGGCTGACAGGTCCATCTCGGCGTCGGCCACGCGCATCGGCTCCACCTCGATGTCCCCGTCCTGCATGAGCTGCTGAACGGCCTCGCGCGAGATGATCGGGATCACCTTCGGATACAGCCTCATGTCGGTCCCTCGCCCTCTGTGAAACGTGCTCGGAATCGTCAACCGCTATAGTTCAGCGCCGAGCCCAGTCGCAATGAAAAACCCCAGGAACGTCGCGCTTCCAGCGCACTTCCCATCAGGTCTGCAGCGGAAATTAATCACGCTGCCCCGGGTGGCGACCCTCCCTGCGTTTTTTCGTCAACGGGTTCGTGCGCGTCGTCAAGGGAAGCCTCCCGTACGGGATCTTCCGCATCCTCTTCTGGATGTCCGTGAAGGCCCGCATGGACGCGTTCCGCCATGGCCGGTCCGACGACCTCCGCGAGCTCCTCGATGGAGGCGTCCCCCACCCGCTTGAGCGAGCCGAAGTGCCGAAGCAGTTGCTTGCGCCGCGTCTCCCCCACGCCCGGGATGTCCTCCAGCGCCGAACGCACCCGGCTCTTGCGCAGCACCTGCTTCTGGAAGGTGATGGCGAAGCGGTGGGCCTCGTCCCGCATTCGCGTGAGCATGAACATCTCCGCCGAGTTCTGGGACAGGACGATGGGGTCCTTGCGCCCCACCACGAAGATGCGCTCGGGGCTCCGGGCGCTCTCCGCGTCGCGGTCGAACACCTCCAGGTCGCGGCTCTTGGCCAGACCCACCACGTCCACCGACTCCACGCCCACGTCCTTCATCGCCGCGTGCGCGCTGGCCAGTTGCCCCTTGCCTCCGTCGATGACGAGCAGGTCCGGCAGGTCATTGTCCTCCAGGCCCTTCTTCAGGCGGCGGGAGATGACCTCGTACATGCTGGCGAAGTCGTCCTGCTTCTCCAGCGTCTTGATTTTGTACTTCCGGTAGCGCGACTTGTCCGCGTCCCCGTCCGTCACCGCCACCTGCGACGCGACGATGGCCGACCCCTGGAAGTGCGAGATGTCGAAGCACTCCATCCGGCACGGGAAGTTGCGCAGCCCCAGCCGCTGTTGGAGCCGGGACAGCACGGTGTCCGTTTCGTCCTTCGTGCGTCGGCGCTCCACGAAGGCCTGTTCGGCGTTCTTCGCCGCCATCTTCACCAGGTCCAGCTTCTCCCCGCGCTTGGGCACCAGGACGCGCACGCGCTCGCCCTTGCGCTCCGTGAGGAGTGCCTCGAGCCCCCCGGTGCCGTCCTCCAGCTCCAGCGGCAGCAGCACCTCCTCCGGCACGAAGCTGCCCTGGTCGTAGTAGAGGTTGACGAACGAGGCGATCAGCTCCTCGTCGGGAAACTCCTGGCTGCCGAAGGGGAAGGCCTGCCCGCCGTTGAGCCGGCCCTGCCGCACCCACAGGACGTAGAACAGGATGCGGTCCCCTTCCCGGTGGAAGGCGAAGACATCCTGGTCCTTGAAGTCGGTGGTGGCGACCTTCTGCCGCTCCAGGCTCCGCTCGATGGCGTTGAGCTGGTCCCGTATCCGCGCGGCCTCCTCGAACTTCAGCTCCTGCGCGGCGCGCTTCATGCGCAGGCGCAGGCCCTCCACCAGCTCCCCCGCCTTGCCCTCCAGGAACATCACCACCTCGTCCACGCTGCGGTGGTAGTCCTCCTGGGGCACCGGGTACACGCACGGGGCCGGGCAACGGCCAATCTGGTGCAACAAGCAGGGCCGCTTGCGGTTGGCCAGCACGTGGTCGGTGCACGTGCGCAGGCGGAAGAAGCGGTTGACCACCCGCAGCGTCTCGCGGATGGCCCCCGCGCTGGAGTACGGCCCGAAGTAGCGCGCGCCGTCGCGCTCGTATTTGCGCACCACTTCCAGGCGCGGATAGGGCTGGGTGCGGTCCAGGCGCAGGGAGATGAACTGCTTGTCGTCCTTGAGCAGGACGTTGAAGCGCGGCCGGTGCTTCTTGATGAGCTCGTTTTCGAGCAGCAGCGCTTCCTTCTCGTTGCTGACGAGCACCGTCTCCAGGTCACCCAGCAACTGGTCCAACAAGGACACGAAGACGCGCGTGTCGCCGGTGCGGTTGAAGTACGAGCGCACCCTGCTGCGCAGGTTGATGGCCTTGCCCACGTAGATGACCTGACCCCGGCGGTCCTTCATCAGGTACACGCCGGGCTCGGTGGGCAGTGCGTCCAGCTTCTCCAGGAGCTTCGCGTCCATGCCAGCCCCCGCCTACTTGCGGCTCCGGGCCCGCGCGGAGCGTCCTCCGCCCCCGCGCCCCTTGCCCTTCTTCGGGGCTTCCGCTTCCGCCGCCTTCGCCGGGGCCCGCAGCAGCGAGCGCGACGCCGGCTTGAGCCCCAGGTCCATGTCCTTCAAGAGCTGCACGCGGTCCCGGTACTCGGCCGCCTTCTCGAACTGCATCTCGTCCGCGGCGGCGAGCATGTCCTTGGTGAATTCCTCGATGAGCCGCTTGATTTCCTTCGGCTGGAGGACGTCGTCCTCGCCTTCGGCCGCCATCGGCAGGGCGCCCACGTCACCCGCATCGTAGGCCGCGTGCTCGGACAAGTCGGTGATGTTGCTCTTCACCGAACGCGGGGTGATGCCGTGCTCCTGGTTGTACGCGCGCTGGATGTCGCGGCGGCGCGTCGTCTCCTCCAGGGCCTTCTTCATGGAGTCGGTGACGTTGTCCGCGTACATGATGACGCGGCCGCTCACGTTACGGGCCGCGCGGCCAATCGTCTGGATGAGGGAGACGTGGCTGCGCAGGAAGCCTTCCTTGTCCGCGTCCAGGATGGCCACCAGGGACACCTCGGGGATGTCCAGGCCCTCGCGCAGCAGGTTGATGCCCACCAGGACGTCGAACTCGCCCTTGCGCAAGTCACGGATGATGGCCATGCGCTCAATCGCGTCGATGTCCGAGTGCAGGTAGCGCACGCGCACGCCTACGTCGGAGAAGTACTCCGTGAGGTCTTCCGCCATGCGCTTGGTGAGCGTCGTCACCAGGACGCGCTCGCTGCGGGACACGCGCTGACGCACCTCCTCCAGCAGGTCGTCCACCTGATTGCCCACGGGGCGAATCTCCACCTCCGGGTCGGTCAGGCCCGTGGGGCGGATGATCTGCTCCACCACCACACCCTGCGACTTCTGCAGCTCGTACTCCGCCGGCGTCGCGGAGACGAAGATGGCCTGGGGCACCAGCTCCTCGAACTCACCGAACTTGAGCGGGCGGTTGTCCAGCGCGCTGGGCAGGCGGAAGCCGAAGCCCACCAGCGTCTCCTTGCGCGCGCGGTCGCCGCGGTACATGGCGCCAATCTGCGGCACCGTCTGGTGGCTCTCATCGAGCATCACCAGCAGGTTGCGTGGGAAGTAGTCGATGAGGCACGGCGGCGGCTCTCCCGCCGCGCGGCCGGAGAAGTGCCGGGAGTAGTTCTCGATGCCACTGCAGTAGCCGACCTGCTCAATCATCTCCAGGTCGAACATGGCGCGCTGCTCCAGCCGCTGAGCCTCGAGCAGCTTGCCCTCGCGCTTGAATGTCTGCAGTTGTTCGGACAGCTCGTCGCGAATGGTCTGGATCGCGCGCCGACGCACGTCCTCCTCGGCCACGTAGTGGCTGGCGGGGAAGATGACGATTTTCTCCAGCGCGCCCAACGTCACGCCGCGCAGCGGGTCGAACTCGGTGACGCGCTCCACCTCGTCGCCAAAGAAGCTGACGCGCACGGCCCGCTCCTCCTCGTACGCGGGAAACACCTCGACGGTGTCTCCGCGCGCGCGGAAGGTGCCGCGGTGGAAGTCCAGGTCGTTGCGCTTGTACTGGGCCTCCACCAGCTTGCGCATGAAGGTGTCGCGCCCCATCTCCTCGCCCACCGCCGCGCGCACCGCCAACTCCACGTAGCTGCGGGCCGCGCCCAGGCCGTAGATGCAGGACACGCTGGCGACGATGATGACGTCGTCCCGCGTGCGCAGCGAATGGGTGGCCGAGTGGCGCATCCGTTCGATGTTGTCGTTGATGGACGAGTCCTTCTCGATGAAGGTGTCCGTCGACGGAACGTAGGCCTCGGGCTGGTAGTAGTCGTAGTACGAGACGAAGTACTCGACGGCGTTGTGCGGAAAGAGCGCCTTGAATTCGCCGTAGAGCTGCGCGGCCAGCGTCTTGTTATGGGCCATCACCAGCGTGGGCCGCTGCACGTTGGCGATGATGTTCGCCATCGTGAACGTCTTGCCTGACCCGGTGACGCCCAGGAGGGTTTGGTAGCGGTCACCCCGCAGAAGGCCCTGCGTGAGTTCGCCAATGGCCCTCGGCTGGTCGCCTCCGGGACTGTGTTCGCTGACGAGCTGGAAGTCCGACATAGCCGCGAGACTTAACACCGCGCGGGAGGGAAGGCCGGATGTTCGTCACCGCGCTACTTCGAAGTGTCCTGTCGCTTCAGCGCTTCCAGGGATTGCAGCCGGGCAGCCTCGAACTCATCCCCCTTGTTCCAGCGCGGCAGCTCCGGTTGCCGGGCAACGTGGGCCCCCAGCAGGAAGAACAGGCGGATGTCCTCCACCGCGCCGGAAAAGTCCCAATCCGGACGCAGCTCGTCCGACGGCTGGTGGTAGTGCTTCGACTCCCAGACTTCCCGCTGCTGCTTGCCCCAGCCCTCCGGCTTGCCGATGAAGTCCATCCCACTGCCGAAGTACGCGGCGGGAATGCCCCGCTTGGCGAAGTTGAACTGGTCCGACCGGTAGAAGAAGCCGCGGTCCGACAGCTGGTCCGCCTTCACCACCCGGCCCTGCGTCTTCGCCAGGGCGACCAGTGTGGCGTCCAGGTTGGATTTGCCCAGGCCAATGACGGTGAGGTCGCGGGTGCGGCCATGGATGTTGGCGCCGTCGATGTTGATGTTGGCGGCGACCCGGCCGTGGGGCACGGGCGGGTGCTCGGCCAGGTACTGCGAGCCCAGCAGCCCCTGCTCCTCGGCGGCCACGGCGGCGAAGAGGATGGAGCGGCGCGGCGCCTTGGGAAGGGCCTTGAACGCCTTGGCGATGTTGAGCATCGCCGACACACCGGACGCGTTGTCGAGCGCGCCGTTGTAGATGGTGTCCTCGCCCGGCTTGCCGCCTTCCTTGCGGCCCAGGTGGTCATGGTGCGCGGTGTAGAGCACCACCTCCTGGGACAGCTTCGGGTCACTTCCGGGCAGCAGCGCCAACACGTTGGCGGTGGGACTGCGGCGCACCGTGTTGGTGAGGCGCGACGACACCGTCACCCCGAGTGGCACGGGCTGGAAGTCGCGCTTCTGCGCGGCGGCCCACAGCGCGCCCAGGTCCTTGCCCGCCAGTTGCAACACCCGGCGCGTGGCCTGCTCGGTCGTCCAGGCCTTCACCTGGAGGCGGGGCCCCTCCGCCGCGGGCAACTCGAACTGCTCACCCGTCCACGACGTCTGCACCACCTGCCACGGGTAGCCCGCGCTCGGCGTGGTGTGGATGATGATGGCGCCCGCCGCGCCCATCTTCGCGGCCTGCTCGTACTTGTAATCCCAGCGGCCGTACCAGAGCCGCGTCTTCCCCGCGAAGAGCTGCGGGTCATCCTCCGGGTCGCTGTTGAGGATGAGCAGCGTCTTGCCGCGCAGGTCCATCCCCTTGAAATCGTCCCACTTGTACTCGGGGGCCTGGATGCCGTAGCCCACGAAGACGAGCTCGGACGCCGCCAGCTTCGACTCGGGGGACTGCACGCCGGACACGGCGATGAAGTCCGTGTGGAAGTCCAGGTGCACCGCGCCCTGGGGCGCCTGGAACGACAATTCCTTGGGGCTGCTGGTGACGCCCACCAGGTCAAAAGGCTGCAGGTACGAGCCGTCCGTGCCCAACGGCTGCAACCCGAGCGCCTCGAACTGCGAAGCGATGTACGCCTGCGCGAGCGCGTCCCCTCGTGTGCCGGGACCACGGCCCTCCAGCAGGTCATTCGCGAGGAAGCGCACGTGCGCACGCAGCACCTCCGGAGCGATGACACCGGACGCGGACTTCTCCGCGGGCGTCGTCAACTGCACGCGCTGCGCGAGCGCCGGAGCGGAGCAGAGGGCGAGAAGCAGGGGCAGCGAGCGCATCATGGTGTCCCGAGCCCTAACATGAAGCCCGGGACACCCGAAGCACTGCATCAGCCCTGGAGCGGCGCCACCTTCCACGTCGTGCCAGCGGGCGTGTCCATGATTTCCACGCCCTTCTCCTTCAGCTCGCTTCGCACCCGGTCTGCGGCGGCGAAGTCTTTCGCCGCGCGGGCAGCGGTGCGCTCGCCCAGCAGGCGCTCCACCTCCGCCACGTCGATGCCCCGCTCGCGCACAGCGCGCTCGCGGCGGCGCAGCAGCCACGCATCGGGCGCGTCCTCGAAGAGGCCCAGGACGCTGGACACCCTGCGCACATCCTCACGCAGCGCGTGCAGTGTGCGGCCCACCAGGGCCTTGTCCTTCACGGGCGGCTTGTCGGTCAGCTCGTTCATCATCCCGAAGAGCCCCGACAGCGAGCCCAGACCGCCCGCGGTATTGAAGTCGTCGTCCATGGCGGACTCGAACTCGGTGAAGAAGCGCTGCGGGTCGCCATGCAGGGGCCCCTTGCCGAAGTCCTTCCCCGAGATTCGCTCGTCCACCTTGCGGAGCGTCTCGTAGAAGTACTCCATGCGCGTCTCCGCATCCGCCAGCGCCTTGTCGGAGAACGACAGCGGGTGACGGTAGTGCGTGGCGAGGAAGAAGAAGCGCAGCGCTTCCGGGTCCACCTTGGTCAGCGCGTCGCGCAGGCGCACCACGTTGCCCAGCGACTTGGACATCTTCGCGCCTTCCAGGTCCAGGAAGCCGCAGTGCATCCAATACCGGGCGAACGTCACCCCGTTGGCGGACTCGCTCTGAGCGATTTCGTTCTCGTGGTGGGGGAAGATGAGGTCCAGCGCGCCGCCGTGGATGTCGAACGTCTCACCCAGGTACTTCGCGCTCATGGCGGAGCACTCGATGTGCCAGCCCGGACGGCCGGGGCCCCAGGGGCTCTCCCATGCGGGCTCTCCCGGCTTGGCCGCCTTCCACAGGGCGAAGTCGAGCGGCTCGCGCTTCTGCTCACCCGGCTGCACGCGCTCGCCCACGCACAGCTCGTCCAGGTTGCGCTTGGACAGCTTCGCGTAGTCCTCGTCGCTGCTCACGGAGAAGTACACGTCGCCCTGGGAGGCGTACGCGTGGCCCTTGTCCACGAGCTTCTGGATGATGGCGATGATTTCGGGGAGGTGGTCGCTCACCCGCGGCGAGAAGTCCGGCTCCAGCAGGTGGAGCGCCCGGGTGTCCTCCCGGAAAATCTCCACGTAGCGCGCCGCCAGCTCCACGGGGGCCTCCCCCGTCTCCGCGGCCGCCTTGATGATCTTGTCGTCCACGTCCGTGAAGTTGCGGACGTACCGGACCTTCAGGCCCCGGTGACGGAGGTAGCGGACCACCACGTCGAAGGAGGTGAAGGTGCGGGCATTCCCGATATGGATGTAGCTGTAGACGGTAGGACCACAGACGTAGACCCCCACCTCGCCAGGAATGGCGGGCTGCAGCAGCTCCTTCTGCATGGTCATCGTGTTGAAGAGCCGAATGGCGGGCGGGGTCACGTGCGGCAATCCTCTCGGGTCCATAGGCGTGGGTGTGTCCCGCACTCTAGAGTCTTGGGTCGCGGACAGGCCAGTATTCGCAAGGGGTTCGTCGCCGCCCCCAATCTGGGAGAATGGGCATCATGGCTCCACCGAACCCAAAGCGGCCCCCTCGGCCGCCCCGCCCGCCCGGTACGCAGGCGCCCCAGGATTCAGACGTGGAGCTGCCCTTCGATGACGACGAGGTGGATCCGCTCCAGGCTGACGACCCACGTCCCCAGCGGGTCCCCCAGTTTCCCGCCGGCTCCCGCCGCAGCCGGCGCCAGGGCCCTGGAGGGCGCGCCAACAGCGACCGCGAGCTCGCCTCCCGCTTCGACACCGCGAATGAGTACTCGGACCCCGGGTACGCGCCTGCCTTCCTGTACGTCGAGCGAGGCCCCGGCGCCGGGCAGTTGGTGCCCGTCAAACAAGGGGCGCTGGTCATCGGGCGGTCCTCCTCGTCCGACCTCCGCCTGCAGCACCCGTCCATCAGCCGCCGGCATGCGCACCTGACCCGCCGCGGCGAGCGCTTCTTCCTGAAGGACCTCAGCAGCCAGAACGGCACCTTCCTCAACCGCCATCGCATCACCTCGGAGGTCGAGCTGATGCCGGGGGACGAGGTGTCCCTCGGCAACGCCCTGCTGCGCCTGCGCGGCCCCGGTGGAACCCCTGCCCTGGGTGTGCCCGCCGTCTCCCACGACGAAAAGCCGCCTTCGCGCGGGGCCTTGAGCACGGTGGGTGTGGCCCTGGGCGCCGCGGCGCTGGGTTCGGGTGTGGCCGCGCTCATCGCGCTGCTTTCCATGCGGATGGCCGGCGGCGCGGAGCACACCTCTCCCGTCCCGCCACCGGCGGCCCCCCAGCATGCGGCCGCCGCTTCGCCGACCGTGGTCGCGTCGGGTGCGCCGACGCGGCTCGACATGGAAGTGCCCGCGGCCGGCAGCGCCGAGAAAACAGGCGACACGGCGGTTGGAGCCGCGACGGCCACCACGGAGAATCCACCTCCCGAAGCGGAGAACGCGCCCCTGACGCCCAAGGCCACGGGCATCAGCGCCCTGAACGTGGCTCGGGGCACCACGAAGCAGGTGCGTCCCGTGGCCGTGGCCCCCTCGAACAAGCGGGCGGCTGGGGCGCGCGATTCGGCGGCGGCGCCATCCGACGCCACCTCCGCGAAGGAGGCCGAGGTCCTGCGCCGCTACGAAGCGGGAGATTTGGCGGCGGCCCGGGACCTGGCCCAGGCGGAGAAGCTCACCGCGCTGCACGGGCAGCTCATCCGTTTCGAGACCGCCGAGGCGCAGGCGAAGAAGGCCCTGGCGCAGCGGGACTTCCCGGAGGCCATTGCCCAACTGACGCTCGCCATTTCCGTGGACGATGCCCTGGCACATGGCTGGAGCAAACACGGACCGCCCCTGCGCAAGCAGTTGTCGCGACTCCATGTCCAGGTCGGCACGGAGCATGCCGCCGCGGGCCGGGTGAGCGAGGCGCGCGCCGCCTTCGAACAGGCCCTGAAGCACGACACTGGCAACCGCGAGGCCCGCGAGCAACTC
This sequence comes from Myxococcus sp. CA005, assembly GCF_006518205.1. Lineage (NCBI taxonomy): Bacteria > Pseudomonadati > Myxococcota > Myxococcia > Myxococcales > Myxococcaceae > Myxococcus > Myxococcus sp. CA005. Next base: position 75,493 of record NZ_SRLV01000031.1, read on the forward strand.
GGCCGGCTCACCGGCGCTTCAGCCCCCTGACCAGCAGCATCGCGTTGAGCACCACGAAGGTGACCAGCGCCAGGCACACGAGCAGCAACCCCCTGTCCGTGCCGGGCCGCTCGCCTTCGATGAGCAGCCACAACCGGCCGTCCCGCGGTTGGAGCTCGCCCATGCGCTCCATCAGGGCCAGCGCATCGCGGTAGCGACGGGCATCCGCTTGCGCCAGCAGCCGTCCTCGCACGGCGAAGGGACGCTGGTCGGGCTGCGGCGGCGGACGGCCATCCGTCCACTGCTCCCCCGGGAGCGCTGGCCGGCGCACCACGAAGGGCGAGTCCCGCAGCCCCACGAGGACATACAGCGCGCCGTCCGCGCGCTCATAGGCGCCCCGGACCGTGGGCACGCCATGCACCTGGGCGTATCGGTTGGAAACGAGCGCCTCGAAGCGGTACGCCCCTTCCGCCCCCAACGTCAGCGGCACGCTTGGGGACAGGAAATACGACAAGTCCTTCCACTGCATGCCGAGCAGCACCAGGCCCACGGCGATGGCCATGACCGCGGCCATGGGACGTACGCCCACGCGGCGGCGTGACAACCGGAACTCGAGCTCCGCGATGCGGCGCGCTCGCGCCTCTTCCGAGGGGGACTGCGGCAGCTGCTCACTCATGGGCGGACATGATGTGGCGTGGAAAGACGAAACCCCGAGCTCCCTGACTGGGGAACCCGGGGCGACGAGTCTTGGACGGCAGCTGGACGGCTCAGGCCAGATTGAAGATCTTCTTCAGGTCCGACTCGATTTCGTCCTCGGAGCAGTCCTTGGCCAGCGACAGCTCCTTGATGAGCAGCGAGCGCGCGGTATCCAGCATCTTCCGCTCGCCGAAGGAGAGGTCCTTGTCGCCCTTCAGGAGGTACAGGTCGCGGAGCACTTCGGCGATTTCGAACACCGAGCCCGTCTTGATCTTCTCCATGTACTCCCGGTAACGACGGTTCCACGTCGTGGAGTCAACGGAGATGTCCTTCTCCTTGAGGATGGAGTAGACCTGCTTGACGTCCTCCTCGCTGATGATCTCCCGGAGACCGACCGACCCGACCTTGTTGATCGGGATCATGATCCGCATTCCGTTCTCCAGGATGCGCAGCACGTAGAAGGACTGGCGCTGCCCGGCCACCTCGGTGTGTTCGATACCCATCACTTCACCGACGCCCTGGCCCGGGTAGACCGCCTTGTCACCAGTCTTGAAGCTGGTCTGCACTCACTGCCTCCTTGAAAGACTCGTTCCCGGCCTTTCAGCCGGGCACTACTACCACAAACCACATCCACGGGCAACGATAACGCCTTGACCACCCAGGACGCTCCCGACTACGTTGTCGGTTTCTACACGCGGTGTCGGCAGATGTGTGCACCAGCGTGACGGGCGGCGGGTGGGGGTCGGAAGGTGGAACGTCATGCTTGGCGCGACCTGGGCGCGCGTCCTCTCTTCTTTCCCGCCCTGAGCCTGTCACTCGGAGCCCTCTGCGCCCCGGTAACAAGCGCGTACGCCGAGCCATTTCTCGTTTGTGGGCTTTTACTGGGAGCGCTCGGGCTGACGCTTGCCCGGCTGCCTAGTGCGCATCTCGCCGTGCTGGCGTCGCTCTGGGCGGCGGGCGCGGGGCTGGCGCGCTGGGAATCCCAGGTGGATGTGCCGGCGGAGTTGACCCAAGGCAACACCATCGTCATCGAGGGGGAAACGGAGCGGGTGGACCGCTTCGACGGGACGACGCGTGTCCGATTGGCCGTCGCGCGGGCGGGCGTCTCTCCCGGGCCGCTCGCGCCCGTACGGTTCCGGATGAACCTGTCGCTGCGCGGCGATCCACCGCCGCTCCTGCCCGGGCAACGTGTCCGGGCAGAGACGAAGCTGCAGCCAGACGCGCCCCCATCAAACCCAGGCGAGAAGGATTTCGGAGCAGCGCGACGGCGACAGGGCGTGGCCTTCACCGGTGGCATGGACGCGCGGCGCCTGATGGTGCTCTCCCCTGCCCCGGCGTGGCGGGTGTCATTGGAGGACACGCGCACGCGGCTGGCGGCGGCGGTCCATGCGGTGTCGCCTTCGACGGATGCGGCGGCGCTCTTCCTCACCCTGGCGGCGGGGCAACGCGCGGCGCTGGATGACTCGTGGGAAGAGGCCTTCTCTCGCGCAGGACTGGCCCACGTGTTGAGTGTCAGCGGGCTGCACGTGGCGGCGTTGGCGCTGATGACGCTCGCGGTGCTGCGGCGGCTGGTGGTGCGCACCGGCGAGCGGTGGCGGATGCTGGATGCTCGGCAGGTGGCGGCCCCCGCGGCGGTGCCCTTCGTCTGGGCCTACGTCGTGTTCACTGACAACCAGCCGCCCGCGGTGCGCTCCGCGGTGATGGCCACGGTGGTGCTGCTGGGGCTCGCGCTGTGGCGGCGCGCGGACGGGCTCAACGGACTGGCCGCCGCGGCCGTGGTGCTGGTGGCCTGGGCGCCCTCCAGCGTGGCCGACCTGTCGCTGCGGCTGTCGTTCCTCGCCGTACTGGGACTGGTGCTGCTGTCACCGCCGCTGCGGCAGGCGCTGCCCCTGGCCGAGCCCGACCCGTCCGAACCCCACCGCGTCCGGCGCTGGTGGGGACAGGCGCAGGAGACGGTGGCTCAGACGCTGTGCGCGAGCGCGGCCGCGACGCTGTCGGGACTCCCCATCGTCGCGGCGACCTTCGGACGGGTGAGTATCGCGGGGCTCATCTCGAACGTGGTCGCCCTGCCCTTGTGCGGGCTGCTCACGGGCCTGGCCGCGGGTGGCGCCGCGCTCTTCGTCGTCGCCCCCGTGCTGGCGACACCGGTGCTGTGGGCCGGCGCTTGGGCGTCCGAGCTGCTGCTGGTCATCACCCGGCTCTTCGCGGCGGCGCCGCTGGCCTCGGTCGAGGTGCCGTCACTGGGCTTCCTGTCGGCGCTCTACGCGGCGGGACTGCTGACGTGGGCGCTCGGCACGGGGCGCTGGCGGCTGGGTGGTTTGTTGGCTCCCGCGGCCGTCGTCGCCGCCATCCTGGCACCGGTGCTCACGCCGCAGCCCGGGCTCCGCGTCACCTTTCTCTACGTGGGTCAGGGCGACGGCGTGGTCGTCAGCTCCGGTGGTGAGCACATGCTCGTGGATGGCGGCGGCGTTCCAGGCGGCATGGACACCGCGGAACGCTTCATCCTCCCGTACCTGAAGCACGCGGGCATCTCCCAGTTGGACCTCGCCGTGCTGTCACATCCGCATCCGGACCATGCGCTCGGGCTGGCATCCGCGTTGAAACAGATTCCCACCCAGCGACTGTGGATGCCCGCGGGCGACGGAGACGGCCCGCTCTCGCGGCAGGTGGTGGCTGCGGCGGGGACGGCGCTCGTGGAGGAAGTCGAGGTGGGCCATCCACCCCTGCGCCTGGGCGAGGCGACCATCGAAGTGCTCGGGCCACCAGCGTTGGAGACACGCGACCTGCTGGAAGGCGCGAACGACCGAAGCGTGGTGCTCCTTGTGCGCCACGGCGACGTCACCGTGCTGCTCACGGGCGACGTGGAGGCGGATGGCGAGGAGTCCCTGGCGGAACTGTTGGGTCCGGTGACGGTGATGAAGGCCCCTCACCACGGCTCACGGACGTCCTCCACGGAAGCCCTGCTGGCACGCACACGCCCACGGCACGTCGTCTTCTGCGTGGGCCGGCGCAACCGGTACGGGTTCCCCCACGACGACGTGGAGGCGCGATACCGGGCGCTGGGAAGCGAGTGCTGGAGAACTGACCAGCATGGCGCCATCACCGTGGAAAGCGACGGCCAGGACGTCCGCCTGCTCACCTTCCTGCCCCACGAGCCCTCTCCCCGGGCCACACCGGTTGCGCGGGCTGGGGACCCATCACCAGATTGGGGCCGATGATTCCAGAGGATATCGACCTCCAGCAGCTCACCGCCGACCTGAAGAACGCGCTCGGCCCGGGAGAACCCATCGGGTACCTCCGTGGCAAGTCCGTGATGCGCAACCTGCTCGTGGACATGCGCGGCTTCTCGCAGTTGGAGGCGGAGGAGCTCATCGACACGATGGAGACTCGCGGCTTCCTCCGCTTCCTGGGGGACCCCACCGAGCGGTCCGTCGCGGAAGCGCACTGGGACATCAGCCCCCACGCGTGAGCACGGGCGCCCCCTATTCGAACACGAGCCAACCGAAGCGCGGCAGCGCATGGAAATCGCCGACGAAGAGGGGCGAGAAGGACTGCCCCTCCACCGTGCGGCGGTCATGGTGCTCCAACCGGTAGAGGTTGAAGCGCCAGCGGTCACCCGGCTGGGGCGGAATGTGCGGGACTTCGGCCAGCCGGTCGAAGGGAATCTGCATCTCCACCGACCAGCCCTCGTCACGGTCCGAGTCATCATCCAACGTGCCCCGCACCTTCACGGCGGACGTCATCCCTGAATCCCAGGAGCGGTCCATGCCCTGCCGACGGGCGGGGAAGTACGCGTCGAAGATGACGTTGTGCGGAGACACCTGGAGTTCGTTGTATGTGCGGCCATCCGCGTTCGCGTCGAGGAAGATTTCCACCACCTCCTCCTCGTAGATGGGGTCATCGCGCTTGCGCAGCGTGCCCCACACGTCCGGGTCATCCAGGTCGAAGGCCACGTAGAGGAACTTGCCGTCATGGACGAGCCGCGCCTCGGTGCGCTGGCGCGCGGCGCTCCCGTCGAAGCTCCGGCGCAGCACCACCGGTTTGGACTGCTTCCACGCCGCGTCATCGAGCACGCCGTCGATGGTGGGCGGCTGGCTCACGCGTGGGACGGAGTACTCGGGCAGCTCCTGCGCGGCCCCGCCCAACTGAGGCCCCAACATCCGCTGCGAGCCGTCATGCGCATTGGCGTCGTCCACGGGCAGCCGGGAGCCTCCCCGCCAGAAGCCGAGCATCACGCGCGCGGGCGTGCCCGGCATGGGCACCGAGTGGACGTCCTCGATGACCTTGCCCACCGGCCATGACGCCAGCGGCGCGGCGCCCCCCTGTACCTCATGGTCCGCGTTCGTGAGCATGCCGCCACTGGCCGGGTCCACGACGTGGACGAAGAAGGCGAAGCCCTGCGGCGGCGGACGAACCGCTCGGAAGTAATGGGCCAACCTCACCTGCGTTCCGGGCGCGGCCTTCTCCGGTGACACCTTGGAGCCCAGGTACACCACCGCGCCACCGGCGAACGTCGCGCCGCTGCGGAACGTGAGGTCCGCGGGCGCCGCGTCCAGGGTGCGGAGCTGCGTGGGCGCGGGAATGCGGGGCGTCTGCTGACGCGGCCCGGCATGCTCATCACGACAGGCGGTGGCAAGACAGGTGACGGCCAGCAGCGGAGCGAGGACGGAGGACGGGAGACGCATCGGGGCCGCGCATCCTAGCGGGCTTCGCGTCCAATGGGTTCACCACGAGGTGGGCGAGCAGGCAACCATCGAGCTCCTCTCGCCTTGAAGTCCCGGCAATTGTCATGCCGAGCGGTGGCTCCCATCTTCTCGCCTCAACCAGCGGTTCAGGCCCAAGGGAGGCGCGAATGAAAACTCTACTCAAGGTGGGTGCGGTGGTGGGTGTCCTGGGAGCAGGGAGCGCCATGGCACAGGAGCGGCTGGAGTCCTCCGCGGACATGCGCGGACTGACGTTCCTGGTGGGCGGCGGTGTCGAGGGCTACACGAGCGCACTGGGCTCCGACATCAACCCGGGCCTTGGCTACGGCGTGACGGTGGCCATCAAGCCCACGAAGGTGCTGGGCATCGAGCTGGGCTACTCGGGTGCCCTCAACGAGTTCGACCAGCGCGTGGTGACGGGCGCCCGAAGCGGCCCGGACCTGGTACGAAACGGCGCGCACGTGGTGGCCACGCTGGGCCTGGGTGCCGCGCCCGTGCAGCCCTACGTCCTGGGCGGCGTGGGCATCAGCCGGTACAACGTGCGGGCACCCACGGTCGCCTTCGCGGATGACACGGCGGGCAACATCCCGTTGGGCGGCGGCCTGCGCGTCCACATGGGCAACTTCACCGCCGATGCCCGGCTCCAGTACAGCTTCCTCCTGGACCAGCAGTTCGCGGCGAACGCCCCGCCCGGCGACGTCACGATTGGCGACCGGAACTTCAGCAGCGGCGGCAGCTACGCGGGCACCGTCAACATCGGCGCGACCTGGTAGCGACGCGGCCACCTGTGCCTGAGCATGAAGCGAGCCCGGACACCTGGCCTCCACCGAGCGCGCCCCCGTCGCAGAACACCGGCTTCTGCGAGGGGTGAGCGCGACGCACGCCCACCGTCAGACGGAGTAGCGTCGGGAGACGCCCCTGCATTAGGACGAGGCATGCGCCCTTTCCTCACGGCGGAGTGGCGGTATCTCGTCATGCTCAACTACGAGGTGGACCCGGAGGTACTGCGCCCCCTCGTCCCTCGTGACACGGAGCTGGACACCTGGCAGGGCCGGACCTTCGCCAGCATGGTGGGCTTCCGATTCCTCGACACGCGCGTGCGGGGACTGCCCGTGCCGTTCCACCGCAACTTCGATGAGGTGAACCTGCGCTTCTACGTGCGCCACCTCGGCCCTGAAGGCTGGCGGCGAGGCGTGGTGTTCGTGAAGGAAATCGTCCCGCGACAAGCCATCGCCACCGTGGCGCGCGTGCTCTACAACGAGCCGTATGTCGCGCTGCCCATGCGGCACGTCGTGGAGATGGAAGGCGCGCACACCGGCGCCCCTGGCCGCGTCGAATATGCGTGGAAGGCGGGGGGAAAGTGGCAGCACCTGGCGGCGACGACGCTCGGTCCGCCGCAGGCCAGCGAGCCTGGCTCGGCGGCGGAGTTCATCACCGAGCACTACTGGGGCTACACCGCGCAACGGGACGGCGGCTGCGCGGAGTACCGCGTGGAGCATCCCCGCTGGTCCGTGTGGCAGGTGGACACCACCGCGCTCGAGATTGACGTGGAAGGCATGTACGGCGCGAGGTTCGTCCCCTTCCTGCGCGGCAAGCCCAGCTCCGCCTTCGTCGCGGACGGCTCGGCCGTGGCCGTGTATCCCGGCACGCGAACGGGCTCCGGTGCCAGCCAGTCGCCAGCCTCCGAGAAGCCGCGCGCCGCCTGAGCAAGCTCCGCGTTGCCTCCGCGGGTGTCTCGCGCTTCGGACGGCCCCATCGCCACCGGGACGCACATGGACGGCAAGTCCGCGGAACCCTGGCCTCCTGGGACGGCCGGCCCGTTGCTTCCGGGCTGTCTCATGCGCTTCGAATTCGAACACCTGGGCTCCACCACCCCCTTCGAGCTCTCCGATGGCATCCACCTCCTGGGAGGCGGCCCGGATGACCACATCCGACTGGAGGGCCTGCCCCCGAGCCTTCTCAGCCTGCGCATCGAGGCACAGCGGCTCATGGTCGAGGCCGCGCGCACCTTCTCCGTCAATGGCGTGCTGGTCCCTCCGGGTGTCCCGAGGCTGGTGATTCCCGGAGAGGCGCTCGGCCTGCCCGACGACATGGGACTGCGCGTGCTTCAAGAGGCCGTCAGTGAGCGCGGGCTGGGCACCGTGGCGCTCCTCAAGGGATTGCTGACGGGAACGGATGAACCGGCCCCATCGCGCGCGGCCACCCTCACCTGCCTCACGGGACTGGATGTCGGGCGCGTCCATGCGCTCGCCGAGGAACAGACGGACATCGGCCGAGGCAGCGACGTGGCGATGCGGCTGAGAGACCGGGCCGTGTCCAGGACGCATGCGCGCGTCCTCCACGGCGAGGGAGGATTCTCCCTGGAGGACCTGGGCAGCCCCAACGGCGTCTTCCTCAACGGCCAGCGCGTCGACTCCCGGGTTCCGTTGGCGGATGGCGACGTCATTGAAATGGGCCGTTCACTGCTCCGCTTCCAGGCCGCCGTGGAAGAGCCCCCGCCCCCCGCCTCGCCTGCTGGCGAGCAGGAACCGCCCTCTGGCGCGGTCAGCCCCGCTTCCACCGAGGTCACGCTGGAGCCCACGCCCGAGGCACCTCCCAGCGTGCCCAAGCCTCGCGGCGAATGGTGGCTGATTGGACTGGGCGCGGTGGCGGCCTCCGTGGGCGTGGCCGTCACGTGGCTGCTCGCGACGGGAAGCTGACGCGAGGCTCAGCCTGGAATGGGCCCCAGCCCCGCGCGCTCCACGAGGAGCCGCGCGAGCTGCTGATGGTGCATGAAGAAGCTGGTGAAGTGGACGAGGCCCGCCTTGCCCCGGATGGCGTAGACAGTCACCGGTCCGGGCAGGACATCGAGCTTGCGGATGTCCGCGAAGGTGAAGCGCCGCGTCCGCACCATGCCTCGGTAGGTCAAGCCCCGGGCATCCACGACGATGTGCGTGCGCCCGTAGTACATGAGCGACACGGCGAAGAAGAGGACGAAAAAGCCCGCTGAGAGGAAGGTCTTGAGCGGGACCTCATCGAAGAATCGGAGGAGGTACACCAGCACGGCAACCCAGAGGAGACCCGCGGCGGCCATGGCCGCTGCGAGGACCCGTCGGGGTCTGAAGACCTGCCGTCCGTTCGGTTCCGCGTCGCGCCCGGTCATTCATGGAAGCTAATGCTTGGGGCTGACACGGTCCACCGACCCGCAGGCTTCCTGCCTGCCGGTCAACGCAGGCGCGCCGCCTTCTGTCGGGATTCCTCCTGGAGCTGGGGGCGGACGTCCGCGGAGGAGGAGGCAGCATAGCGCTCGTAGAGGTCGCGTGCCTCCAGCGTGCGGCCCATGGCGCGGAAAGATTCGGCCAGTCCGTAAAGCGGAGACGCCGAGCCGGGCTCCAGCTCCAAGGCGTACTGATAGTCCGCCGCGGCTTCCGCGTAGCGACGCAGGCCGATGTTGGCGCTGCCTCGCGCGACGAAGGCCACGGTCAGCATGGGCTCGAGTTGGATGGACTGGGTGAGGCTGGTCAGCGCGCCACTGAAGTCCTTGCTGGCGATGCGCTGTACGCCCTGCTCATACGCCCGGCGCGCCAACGCGCGCGTCGTGTCGGCCACGGGGCCGGAGCCCGGTGCCTGTCCCGCGGCCTGGGGAGAAACGCCCGCCTGCACCATCTTCGCCCGCGCGCGGTCGATGTTCTCCTTCGCGCTCTGCTGGATGGCCGCGTCCTTCGTGAGCGCGGTGGCCCGCTCCCACTGCGCCACCGCCTGTCCGTAATAGCCCAGCACCGCCAAGGCGTTGCCCAGCTTGAACAAGGCCTCCACATGGCCCCCATCCGCGTGGGACGCATCCAGGAAGGCGAAGGCCGCCTCGCGGTAGCGGCGCTCCTTCATCAAGGCGTCGCCGTCACGGATGCGCGACGCCGCCAGCGCCGGATTGGACGTCACGGATTCCGCGGCGGGCGCCGCCGAGGGCGTCGCAGAGGCCGGCGCGGTGGCCACCGCGAGCGGCTCGGCACCCATGGCCTTCAGGTGCTCGGTCGCCTTGCGGACCCAGACCTGCTCCCCCTTGCGCTGCTCACGGGCGATGTACGCCTGGTACGCGGGAATCGCCTTGTCCTTCTGGCCGAGCTGCCGGTAACTCTCCCCCAACCCGTAGAACCCGTCCGCGTCGCCGGGCTCGAGCTCGGTGTAGCGCTCGTAGGCCTGTGCCGCGGTGGCCGCATCCCCCGTCTTCCGCGCGGCATAGCCCAGGTTGAACCAGGCCATCTTGAAGCCGGGGTCGGCCTTCGCGGCGTCACGAAAGAGCGTGAGCGCCTCCTGCACCTGCCCCTTGCGGAAGAGCACGCTGCCCAGGCCATTGAGGGCGGAGGGATAGCCGGGCGTGTCGGCCAGGGCCTCGCGGTAGGCGGTGGCCGCGTCATCCCAGCGGCCACGTGCCAGCGCCGACTCCCCGCGCACGAAGGCGGCCCGGGCCGCGGCGGATGGCTCCGCAGCCCCCAGCAGCATTGCCGCGGACAGCGCGATGACGAAGCTGCGCAAGACGACCATGACGGCTCCCGGGGTATCGATCCGGAAGCCGTAGCAGAAAAACCAGGGCCGCGTCAGCACGCCCGCGAGCGACGCCAGCCCTTCGCCTCCGCTCAGCTCCGGAACGGGTTCTGGAGCAGCACCGTCTCACCGCGGTCAGCGCCCACGGAGACGCACACCACGGGGACGCCGCTGACCTCCTCCACCCGGCGCACGTAGCGCTTGGCGTTCTCCGGCAGCTCGTCGAAGGTCCGCACGCCGGCGATCTGCTCGTCCCAGCCCTGGAGCGTCTCGTAGATGGGCTTGACGCGCGCCAGGTCCTCGTAGTCGCCGGGCAGCTCCATCACCTTCTGGCCGTCCAGCTCGTACGCGGTGCAGATCTGCAGCGTCTTGAGGCCGCTGAGCACGTCCAGCTTGGTGAGGGCCATGCCCCACAGGCCATTGACGCGCGAGGCGTAGCGCAGCACCACGCCGTCCAGCCACCCGCAGCGACGGGGCCGACCCGTGGTCGTGCCGAACTCGTCGCCCATCTTGCGCAACTGGTCGCCGATGGCGTCGTGCAGCTCCGTGGGGAACGGACCGCCGCCCACGCGCGTGGTGTAGGCCTTGCTGATGCCCATCACCTTGTCGATGGCCGTGGGCCCCAGGCCCGAGCCCACCGCCGCGTTGCCCGCCACGCAGTTGGAGGACGTCACGAAGGGATAGGTGCCGTGGTCCACGTCCAGCAGCGTGCCCTGCGCGCCCTCGAAGAGGATGCGGGCGCCGCGGCGCACCTGACCGGACAGATAGAGCGAGGCGTCGTGGACGAAGGGCTTGAGCCGCTCGCCCAGGCCGGTGAACTCCGCCAGTATCTGCGGCACCTCGAGCTGCGGCACCGGGTCGCCCGCCTGCGCGCACAGGTCCTTCAGCTCGTCCAGCGCCGCCGGCAGCCGGGCCTCGATGCGCGTGCGCAGCCGGTCCGCGTTGAGCAGGTCCCGCACGCGGATGCCGCGACGGGCCACCTTGTCCTCGTACGCGGGGCCAATGCCCCGGCCCGTGGTGCCAATGGCGCTGCCGCCGCGCGCCTTCTCGCGGAAGCTGTCCAGCAGCTTGTGCCACGGGAAGATGACGTGGGCATTGTCGGAGATGAGGAGCTGCGCGTCGTCCTTGAGGAAGCCGCGCACCTTCAGCGCGTCAATCTCCCCGACGAGGACGGCAGGATCCACCACCACTCCGTTGCCAATCACACACGTCTTCCCAGGGTGGAGGATACCCGAGGGAATCAGGTGGAGGACTGTCTTCTGCCCACCCACCACCAGCGTGTGGCCCGCGTTGTTGCCGCCCTGGAAGCGGACGACGACCTGGGCGTGCTCGGTGAGCAGGTCAACGACCTTGCCCTTCCCCTCATCTCCCCACTGCGCTCCGATGACGACGACGTTCGGCATGGTGCTCGCCGCTTAGCACGCGCGGGGGGCCGGGTGACAGTGTTCCGCGAAGCCACAATGCAGGGCTTGGCAGGCTGCCTTCTCCCTCCCATCCCATTCACCCCTCGCTTCGCCGCGTGCCACTGCCCGTGCTGCCCCCGCGAGCCGCCCGGCGGCCTCCTCCAGGCCCCTGGGCCCGGACAGCCACTCAGGCTCTGGCTGGGACTCTTTCAGGAAGACGACTCCCACCCGCACCGGCACCCCTTCTCGCACCATCCGCCGGGCCACCAGCCCCAGGGCCGCCAGCTCGTAGGTGTACGCGGCCGCTCCCAGCGGATGACGCCCGCCGTGTTTGAAGGCCACCACCACGGCCTCCCCTTGGGG